>NZ_JBSWXD010000149.1:0-17276 GCF_056160425.1 Micromonospora sp. ABR4_055 | reverse complement strand
GCCACATTACTTACGGTAACCAAGTTGGAGATCTTTCGCGTTTACGGATTGCGTTGAACCGACCTGGAAATAGTTTTGGGAAGTCCTCCAGGTCGGGCCGCAAGATCAGCAGAGCTACGACGTTCTGCGCCGGGTGGCGGCAGAGGCCGTGGACCAGCTGCAGATGGGCACCGGCATGGCCCATGTCGAGCTTCGGCTGGATCCGGAACGAGGGGCGGTACTGATGGAACTGACCGCTCGGGGCGGTGGGGACGCCATCCCAACCCTGTGGGAGCTGGCGATGGGTGTCTCCTTGGAGAAGGTGCTCATCGACGCGATCGTCACCGACGCGACGCCGGCCAGCCCAGTCGCCTCAATCCGTCGGTGGACCGGGCAGCGCTTCCTGGCGCAGCGCGCCGGGCATCTCAAGGCCGTCCATTGCGACGTCGAGGGCCTGACGCCGCACTGGTGGGGAAGTACGCTGATCCGACGCCCAGTGGAGCCGGTGGCGCTGGACGCGCCGGCTGCGGTGCACGAGACGATGATCGATGTGGAGCCGGGTGCCTATCTGGACGACGTGCGTTCCTCCAACGACCGGGTCGGTTCCATCATCGCGCATGCGCCAAGTGAGACCGAATTGCACGGTATGTTCGAACTTTGCCAGCAGGCCATCCGCCTCGAGATCGAGGCAACTCCGGAGTCCGCGTGACGGCCGAACCGCCTTTGCACCTACCTGTCGAGGCAGGCCCGACCGACCGACGGGTGAGTTCCACGTGGTGGTCGTCACCGCAGGCCGGTGAGTTCGCGACGGCCGGTTCCGGCAGGATGAGGTCATGACTGTGGGGACACTGGTGCTGCTCCGGCATGGCGAGAGCGAGTGGAACGCGAAGAACCTCTTCACCGGTTGGGTCGACGTGGATCTGACTGCCAAGGGCGAGGCCGAGGCGCGGCGTGGCGGTGAGCTGCTGGCGCAGCACAACCTGCTGCCGGACGTCGTGCACACCAGCGTGCTGCGGCGGGCCATCCGGACCAGCGAACTGGCGCTGCACACCGCGGACCGGGGCTGGATCCCGGTGCGCCGGTCGTGGCGGCTCAACGAGCGGCACTACGGTGCGCTGCAGGGCAAGAACAAGAAGCAGACCCTGGAGGAGTACGGCGAGGAGCAGTTCATGCTCTGGCGTCGCTCCTACGACACCCCGCCGCCGCCGATCGCCGACGACGACGACTGGTCGCAGGTCGGCGAGCCGCGGTACCGGGAGCTGCCGCCCGAGTTGATGCCCCGGACCGAATGCCTGGCCGACGTGGTGCGGCGGATGCTGCCGTACTGGTACGACGCGATCGTGCCGGACCTGCTCGCCGGCAAGCAGGTGCTGGTCGCGGCGCACGGCAACTCGCTGCGGGCGCTGGTGAAGCACCTCGACGGGATCTCCGACGAGGCGATCGCCAAGCTGAACATCCCGACCGGCATCCCGCTGCGCTACGACCTGGACGGCGCGCTGCGGCCGGTCAACGTCGGCGGTGACTACCTGGACCCGGACGCCGCCGCTGCCGCGGCCGCCGCGGTCGCCAACCAGGGCCGCTGAGCCGTCGGACCAGGGGTACGGGACGTTGCCCGCCCCGTACCCCTGGCCCCGGCGCCCTGGTGCTCAGTCGTTCGGGTTCACCCCGGTCACGTGGTAGACGACCCGCCGGCCGGCATTGACCGCGTGGTCGGCGTACCGCTCGTAGAACCGGCCCAGCAGCGCGCCGTCGATGGCGGTCTCCGCACCGTACGGCCAGTCCTTGCCCAGCAGCACCCGGAACAGCTTGCGGTGCAGCTCGTCCATCGCGTCGTCGTCGCTGTCGAGCTCGGCGGCGGTCTTCGCGTCCGGGGTACGCAGCACCCCGACCACCTTCGCGATCATGCGGTCGGCGACCTCGGCCATCTCCGAGAACACTCCGCGTAGCTCGGCCGGGACCGCTGGTGACGGGTGCCGCCGCAGGGCGGTCTTGGCCACGTGGTCGGCGAGGTCGCCCATCCGCTCCAACCCGGAGGCCACGTGCAGCGCGGTGATCGCCATCCGCAGGTCGGAGGCGACCGGCGCCTGCCGGGCCAGTAGATCGCTGACCCGTTCCTCCACCGTGCGGTAGAGGGCATCGATCTCGGCATCGTTGACCAGCACCAGCTCGCCGGCCTCGCGGTCGGCGGTGAGCAGCGCGCCGGTCGCCCGGCGCAGCGCCGTCTGAGCGGCTTCCGCCATCGATACCAGCAGTTCGCTGATTTCCTGCAGCTCGGCCTGGAACTCCTCGCGCATGGTGGCCTTCCGTCGTCGTGGTGGGAGGTCTCCGGTCCTGGTCCCGCCCGGTGTCGCCCACACCGTATGGCGGCTTGCCGGCACCCAGATGAACAGGGGTGAACAGAGCGGGGCGGCAGTATGAACATCTGACGATTGCGGTGAGATATGTCCTGTTCGGGTGGCTGACCAGGTTAACAATGACCCTACGATCGCCCCGTGGATTGGGCGGTTCTGGCCGGCGGTGCGGCCGTCGGCACTGGCGGCGGGCTCGTCGCCGGTCTGCTCCTGGCGCGAGCCCGGGCACGACAACTGGCATCCGCCCCGGTTGAACACCGGGGCGGGCAGCGTACGTCCAGCAACGGGAGGCCGCCGATCGTCGCGAACGACGCCGCTGCGGCACCCCCGACCCCGGACCGCAGCCTGATCGACTCGCTGGCCCGCCGGAGCCTGGACTCACTACGGGTCGGTGTGGTGGTGCTCGACGGCGCCGACCGACCGGTGCTGGTCAACCCGGCGGCCCGGGCGATGGGCATGCTCCGGGCCGGACCCACGCCGGGCAGCGTCGCCGCGCACCCGATCATCCGTACCCTGGCCGGGCAGGTCCGCCGCACCGGCGTGCGCCGCGAGGTGGAGCTCGACCTGCCCCGGGGCCGCGAAGGCGGCACCCAGGACCCGCTCGGGGTGCACCTGCGGGCCGTCGGCCTGCGCGACAACCACGTGGCGGTCGAAGCCGCCGACGTCACCGAGTCGCACCGGGTGGCCAGGGTCCGCCGGGACTTCGTCGCCAACGTCAGCCATGAGCTGAAGACCCCGATCGGTGCCCTGCAGTTGCTCGCCGAGGCGTTGCTGGACGCCACCGATCCGGACAGCGCGGTCACCGACCCGACCGATGACGTGGCCGCCGCCCGCCGGTTCGCCGAACGGATTCAGCACGAGTCGACCCGGCTCGGCCGGCTGGTCAACGAGCTGCTCGAACTCACCCGGCTGCAGGGGGCCGAGCCGCTGCCGGCGCCCGACCCGATCGCCGTCGACTGGGTGCTCGCCGAGGTCGTGGACCGGACCCGTACCCCGGCTGCGGCCCGCCGGGTCGAGGTGGCGGTGGCGGGCGAACGCGGGCTGACCGTGTACGGTCGTGACAGCCAGATCGCCACCGCGTTGGCGAACCTGGTGGAGAACGCGATCGCCTACTCCGGTGAGGACACCCGGGTCACGGTGACCGTCACCCGGGTCGATGGCTTCGTCGACATCGCCGTCGCGGACCAGGGCATCGGCATCGCCCCCGACGAGGTCGACCGGATCTTCGAACGGTTCTACCGGGCCGACCAGGCGCGCTCACGCAGCACCGGCGGCACCGGGCTGGGCCTGGCCATCGTCAAGCACATCGTCACCAACCATGGCGGTCGGGTCGAGGTGTCCAGCACGCTGGGTGGAGGGTCGACGTTCACGCTGCGGCTGCCTGCCAGCCCGCCGGACGCCGCACTGCCGCTACCCGAATCGGTTGAGATCGACACCGGTCCGGCCGCGCACGAGCAGGTCTGAGCGGATCAGGCCGGACACAGGGAAGGAACGACAAGTGGCCCGGGTACTCGTGGTGGAGGACGAGGAGTCCTTCTCCGACGCGCTCTCCTACATGCTGCGCAAAGAGGGGTTCGAGGTGTCGGTGGCGCCAACCGGCACCGACGCGCTCACCGAATTCGACCGCACCGGAGCGGACATCGTGCTGCTCGACCTGATGCTGCCCGAGATGTCCGGCACCGAGGTCTGCCGTGAACTGCGGCAACGCTCGCGGGTGCCGATCATCATGGTGACTGCCCGGGACAGCGAGATCGACAAGGTGGTGGGCCTGGAGATCGGCGCCGACGACTACGTCACCAAGCCGTACTCGCCCCGGGAACTGGTCGCCCGGATCCGGGCGGTGCTGCGCCGACAGAGCACCGAGGTGATCGAGCCGTCCACCGCGACGCTGACCGCCGGACCGGTCCGGATGGATGTCGAGCGGCACGTGGTGACCGTCGGCGGGGACTCGGTCCAGCTGCCGCTGAAGGAGTTCGAGCTGCTCGAGCTGCTGCTGCGCAACGCCGGCCGGGTGCTCACCCGGGGGCAGCTGATCGACCGGGTGTGGGGTGCCGACTACGTCGGTGACACCAAGACCCTCGATGTGCACGTCAAGCGGCTGCGTTCCAAGATCGAACCGGAGCCGTCGGCGCCGCGCTTCATCGTCACCGTGCGCGGGCTGGGCTACAAGTTCGAGTCCTGACCAGATGTTGGGGCCTGTGCCGGTGCCGCCGGTCGCGTCGGTGTCACTCCGACCGGCGGGCGTTCGGCGTCCGCCGACGCGGCGTGGCCGGGTGCGCTGCCACCAGGCCGCGCCGGGCCCGTGCCGCGCACAGCTCGGCCAGGCGGGCGTACGCCGCCTTGCCGACCAGCGCGGTCAGCTCCGGCTCGTACGACCGGTACATTGGCTCGCCCCCGACGTGCGCCTCCGGCGACGAGGTGCACCACCAGTCCAGGTCGTGCCCACCGGCACCCCAGCCCCGCCGGTCGAACTCGGTCAGCGTGGAGACCAGCACCTTGCTGCCGTCCGGACGCTTGGTCCACTCCTGGTCCCGGCGGATCGGCAACTGCCAGCAGACGTCCGGCTTGTACTCCAGCGGATGCACCCCGTCGCGCAGCGCCTGGGCGTGCAGCGCGCAGCCCCCGCCGCCGGGGAAGTCGGCGTCGTTGTGGAACACGCACGGCCCGTCGGCGCTGCGGGTGGCGGTCCGCCGCGCCGGATTCCTACCGTCGACGGTGTCCATCTCGGTGTAGTTCTTGAACCCGCGCCGGTAGTGCTGCCAGGTCTGCGGGGTGAGCCGCTTCGCAGCCGACTTGACCCGGTTCTCGTCGTCGCTGTCGGTGAAGAAGGCACCGTGCGAACAGCAGCCGTCCCCGGCCCGCCCGGCGATGATGCCGTGGCAGGACCCACCGAACACACAGGTCCAGCGGGACAGCAACCAGGTCAGGTCGGCCCGGACCAGATGCGCGGCGTCGGCCGGGTCGACGAACTCGATCCACTCACGGGGAAAGTCCAGCTCGACCTCCCGACTGCGGGGGTCGGCCGGGGTCTCGACCAGGATCCGGAGCTCGTCACGGGGTGCCACCCGGCCAGCGTACGCCTGCCACCTGCGGCGGAACGGGCAAGCGGGTCGGTACGCCGGGTTGGCCTAGGGTGATCACATGCGACTGGGTGTGCTCGACGTCGGTTCCAACACCGTGCATCTGCTCGTGGTGGACGCACACCCCGGCGCCCACCCGTGGCCGGCACACTCGGAGAAGTCGCTGCTGCGGCTCGCCGAACAGATCGGACCGGACGGCGCGCTCACCCCGGCCGGGGCGGACGCCCTGGTCGAAGCGGTGGCCGCCGCGCGGGCCGCAGCCGACCACTGGCAGACCAGCGACCTGATCGCGTTCGCCACCTCGGCGGTGCGCGACGCCACCAATTCGGCGGCGGTGCTGGCCCGGGTCCGCGCCGAGACCGGCGTGCACCTGCAGGTGCTCTCCGGCGCCGACGAGGCCCGGATGACCTTCCTCGCGGTCCGCCGCTGGTTCGGCTGGTCCGCCGGCCGGCTGCTGGTGCTGGACATCGGCGGCGGCTCCCTGGAACTGGCCGCCGGGGTCGACGAGGAGCCGCACCTGGCCCAGTCGCTGCCGCTCGGGGCCGGCCGGTTGACCCGGGAACGACTCGGGGTCACCCCGTTCACTGTCAGCCCACCGGCCGCACAGTTCGTCACCGACCTGCGGGAGTACGTCGACGCCCAGGTGCAGACGATGGTTCCGCTGCTGCAGGCGCAGGGCTGGGACCGGGCGGTCGGCACCTCCAAGACGTTCCGCACCCTGGCCCGGCTGACCGGGGCCGCGCCGTCCAGCGCCGGGCTGTGGGCACCCCGGCGGCTGACCCGTACCGGGCTGCGTCAGGTGACCGGGTTCATCCGCCACATCCCGCCCGCCGAGTTGCACGAACTCGAAGGGGTCAGCGCCAGCCGGGGGCATCAGTTGCTGGCGGGGGCGGTGGTGGCCGAGTCGGTCATGCGGCAGTTGGGCATCGAGTCGCTGGACATCTGTCCGTGGGCGCTGCGGGAAGGGGTGATCCTGCGCCGGATGGCTCAATTGGAGCTGATCTCTGCCGGTGACCTTGGCATGGTCACCGATCCGGCAGGTCTGCGCCGGCCGGGCTAGGCTGGGCGACGTGACCTCCGCGGTACCCGTGCTGCTCTCCAGCTCATCGGTGTTTCCCGAGCCGACGGCGGCCGCCTTCGAGCTGGCCGCCGCGCTCGGCTACGACGGCATCGAGGTGATGGTCTGGACCGATGCGGTCAGCCAGGACGCTGGCGCGCTGCGTGGGCTCGCCGCGCACTACGGTGTGCCGGTACTCGCTGTGCATGCCCCCTGCCTGCTGGTCACCCAGCGGGTCTGGAGCTCCGACCCGTGGGAACGACTGCGCCGCTCGGCCGTACTGGCCGAGACGCTCGGCGCGCCGACCGTCGTGGTGCATCCACCGTTCAGCTGGCAACGCGACTACGCCCGTACCTTCGCCGACGGGCTGCGTACCCTGCGCGACGCCCACCCACAGGTGCGGTTCGCGGTGGAGAACATGTTCCCGGTCCGGATGGCCGGCCGTGAGTTCGTCCCGTATCAGCCCGGCTGGGATCCGACCGAGGTCGGCTACGACGCGTACACCCTCGACCTGTCGCACTGCGCCGCGTCGCGGGCCGACGCACTGGCCCTCGCCGCCGCGATGGGCGACCGCCTGGAGCACGTGCACCTCGGCGACGGCAGCGGCCTCGGCCGCGACGAGCATCTGGTCCCCGGCCGGGGCAACCAGCCGTGCGGCGAGCTGCTCAGCTCGCTGGCCGGCAACGGCTTCCGGGGCGCGGTGGCGGTCGAGGTCGCCACCCGCGGCGCCCGCAGCCGTACGGTGCGCGAGGCCGACCTGCGCGAGTCGTTGGCGTTCGCCCGCCGGCACCTGGCCACCATCGACGGCGGCAGCCCCGGCTGGTCGGCGACCGTCGACCAGCCGGCCGGCTGAGCCGGAAAGACTGGCCGGCTGGGCCGGAGGAAACTGGCCGGCTGGAGTCGGGGAACACCGGTCAGCTGACCGGCAGCAGCGGCTTGTCCTCGACGGCGGCGCGCTTGCGGGCCCGGTGCGCGGCCACGTGCGAACGGGTGGCGCAGCGCTCCGAGCAGAACCGCCGGCAGCAGTTCGACGACGTGTCCAGGTAGACGTTGCCGCAGCGGGCGTCAGCGCAGACGCCGAAGCGGGCACTGCCGTACTCGCACAGCCAGACCGACAGCCCCCACACCGCCCCGGCCAGATACTCGGCGCTGACCGAGGCTCCCCGGCCGGTCACGTGCATGTGCCAGTCGTTGGAGTCGTGGCCGGAGATTCGCGGCTGCACCGGAAACGCCGCGAGCAGCGAGTTGAGCTCGGCGACCGCGTCGGCATCGCGTCCGGTGGTGCCGTACTCGAAGACATCCCGCAGGCGTCTAGCGGCCCGCCGGAACACCGTCAGGTCGCGGTCACAGACCTCGTCGCACATCCAGACGTGGTCGCCGTGGAACAGCGCCCTCAGGTCGTCGAGGTCAGCCAACGGGGAGTTGACCAGATCAACTGCGGTCCGCGCGTAGGCGTCGAAGTCCACCTGACAACCGTAGACGATTCAGATCGCCCGGTGGGCGGCCACGTAGTGCGGCAGAAACCGGGCGTACCCGTCGGTTATCAATCCGGAACTCTCCCGCAACCCGGCACCGGCGGACTCGCCGTCCACCACCCAGCTGCCCAGCACCAGATGGTTGTCGTCGAACGCCGGCAGCGCCCGGAACTCCTGGTAGCACCAGCCTTCGGCGCCGTAGTCGCCCGGATTCCCGATCTCGCCGCCTGCGGTCACGATCCGTACCCCCGCGCCTTCCCGGCCGAGCAGCGGCTTGGCGACGTACTCCGACATCCCGCGCGGTCCGTCCAGGTACGCCGGCAGTAGGTACGGGTGGTCCGGAAACAGCTCCCAGAGCACCGCCAGTAGTGCCTTGTTCGACAGCAGCAGCTTCCAGGCCGGCTCGATCCAGGTGGTCGGGGTGCCCGGTTCGAGCGCCAACCGACCGTACGGCTCGGCCAGCATCCACTCCCACGGGTAGAGCTTGAAGCAGGTGGTAATCGGCCGGTCGGCGGCGTCAACGAAGCGCCGGCCGTCCCAGCCGACGTCCAGCATCGGCAGCAGCTCGGCGGTCAGCCCGGCCTGCCGGGCGGTCTCGGCGAGGTAGCCGGCGGTCATCAGATCCTCGCCGGTCTCCTCCTCGCTCGACCAGGTGACGTGCAGCGTCGGGTGGTACATCCCGGCCTTGATCTGCGCCCAGCCCGCCACCAGCCGTTCGTGCAGGCTGTTCCACTGGTCGAGCTGCGGTCGGGTGTCCTCCAGCCAGTACCACTGCACGATCGCGGCTTCGACCAGGGCGGTGGGGGTGTCGGCGTTGTACTCCAGCAGCTTCGGCGGCCAGGAGCCGTCGTACCAGAGGTCGAATCGGCCGTACAGACTCGGTGGCCGCTCGCGCAACGACCGGGCGACGGCGTCGGCGGCCCACGCCGGAATGCCGAAGTCGGCGTACCGCCGGTGCGTCACCACGTGCTCGGCCGCCGTCGCCGCCATCCGGTGCAGCTCCTCGGTCGCCTCCTCCAGTCGCAGCACCTCCGGCAGGTCGAAGGCGTAGCAGGCGGATTCGTCCCAGTAGGACATCACCGAGCCGTTGGGCAGTTCGGTGTCGGCGTAGACCAGGCCCTGCTGCCGTACCGTCGCGTCCCAGTCCGGCCGGGGCCGGCAGGTTTCGCGCCGCACGCTCAGCCGCCGCAGGAGGCGAGGTGGGTGCCGAACCCGCCTCGGTCGGGGACAGCCGCGGCGGTCCCGGCCGCAGCTTCCGGCGCGGTACGGGCGACGACCACCCCGGCACCGCCCGCGGCCATCGCCAGCACCGTCGTGCCGTCGCCGGAGCCGGAACCCATCGACCGGTCGTCGTCGCAGTCGTCGTCCGGGACCAGGTTGCAGCCGGAGAGGGAGAGCGCCAGCGCGGTCAGCGCGCCGAGTTGGACGCTGGTCGACCGGAGCCGGCGCGGGGAGATCTTGTCCACAGCACTGTTGTAGCTCACCGATGCACGCCCTGCGTCGCCGGACCTCGGCCACTGACCGGGCCGGTCGTCGTCAAGGGCGATACCCTCGCCCTATGCTTCGCTCGGTCATCCTCGCCGCGTCCCGGTCGACCACGATCGAACGGCTGGTCGCCGCCGCCCCGTTCAGCCGTGACGTGGTACGCCGATTTGTCGGCGGCACCACGATCGACGCGGCGTTGACCGCCGCGGCCGAGCTGACTGGTGCCGGCCTGGTTATCAGCATCGACCACCTCGGCGAGGACACCACCACCGCTGAGCAGGCCAGCGCGGTGCGGGCGGAGTACCTGGCCCTGCTCGACGCGCTGGACCGGGCCGGTCTCGCTGCTGGTGCCGACGTCAGCGTGAAACTCTCCGCGCTCGGACAGCGGTTCGACGAGCCGGCGGCGACCGAGCACGCCCGCGCGATCTGCGCGGCGGCGGCCGCCGCCGGTGGCACCGTCACCCTCGACATGGAGGACCACACCACCACCGACTCGACGCTGGACATCCTGCAGAGGCTGCGTGCCGACCATCCATCCACCGGTGCGGTGCTGCAGGCGTACCTGCGGCGTACCGAGGCGGACTGCCGGGAGTTGGCCACCGCCGGTTCCCGGGTGCGGCTGTGCAAGGGTGCGTACGCGGAGCCGGAGTCGGTCGCCTACCAGTCGGCGATCGACGTCGACAAGTCCTTCGTACGGTGCCTCAACATCCTGTTCTCCGGTGCCGGCTACCCGATGCTGGCCACCCACGACCCGCGCCTGATCGCGATCGCCGAGGACCGGGCCCGCTGGTTCGACCGGGCGCCGGAGGAGTTCGAGTTCCAGATGCTGTACGGGGTTCGACCGGCCGAACAGGCCCGGCTCGCGGGGGAGGGCTACACCATGCGGGTCTACCTGCCCTACGGCACCGACTGGTACGGCTACCTGATGCGCAGGCTGGCCGAACGCCCGGCCAACGTGGCGTTTCTCGGCCGGGCGCTGCGCTCCCGCGACTGACGTCGGCACCCTGTGTCGCCGCTCAACCCGGGCTGGACCGGGATGGTTCCCGTCCCCGTATCATTCGGCGGGTGACCGACCGGCAGGACTCCGTACCGACCGACCAGCCGGACCCGGACGGATCGGCGGATCAGCGAGAGCCGGACAGTTCGGCGCAGCGGCCGGAGCCCGATCAGCGAGAGCCGGACGGATTGACGCAGCGGCCGGAGTCCGATGGATCGGACGAACCGGACTCGTCGCCGACGGACCAGCCGGACCAGCCGGACCAGCCGGATCCCACGCCAGTCCCGGTGACCCCGCCGCCGGAGCGGCGCTGGTCGCTCTGGCCGGTGCTCGGCATCGTCGCGACGGTGTTGTTCTGCGCCGTGCCGGTGGTCGGTGCGGTGGCGCTGATCGACCGGTTGCCCAGCCCGGAACCACCGGTGATCGAACCGACGGTCACCCCGCAGACCGGGCCGCCGGCCAGCCCTGCGCCGGGCGATCCGCCGGCCGCCACCCAGGCCTGGCTGCGTACTCAGATCAACGCCCTGCTCGACCAGCAGGCCGCCGCGCTGATCGCCGGCGACGAACGGGGGTTCCTCGCGGTCGCCGAACCCGGCTCGGCCGCCCACGACGATCTGGCCCGCCAGTTCCAGACCCTGCGCGCGATGCAGGTGACGGCGTGGCGCCCGTCGGTCAGTACGCTGCCGGTCGAATTCGCCCCGACCGCCGCCACGCCCACGCCAGCGGCCACCGGGTCGGCCACCCCCACACTCGCGACGACGACGACCGCCACGACCGCCACGACCGCCACGACCGCCACGCCCACTGCCGCGCCGACGACAACGGTCACTGCGGGCCCGTCACCGGCACCGGCCACCCCGGCGCCGACCGGCCCGGCGGCGCTCGGCACCGAGTGGCGGCTGCTGGTCAGCTACCAGCACTGCTTCGTGGTGCCGTCCTGCGAGACCAGCGAGGTGGTGGTCGGTCAGCGCTGGAGCACCAAGGGTGGACGGCTGCGCCTCGTCGCGGTCGAGCCGTCGCTGACCCTGCAGGACGGGCCCCGGCCCTGGGAGGTCAGTGAACTGGTCGTCGCGACCGGCAACCGGACCCTGGTGGCAACCACCCCACAGCACCGGGATCTGCTGCCCGACCTGCTGCGTGACGCCGAGGAGGCAGCGGCGGTCGCGGACCGGTACGCGGTCTCCGGCACCGCCCCGGACCGGTACCGGGTCTTCTACGCCGGCTCCGACGAATGGGGCAGCTGGTACGGCGGGGACCGTCCGGACTGGACCGCCGGGTACGCGGTGGCGGTCGGCGGCGGACACTACGAGATCGTGCTCAACGGCACGAACCTACGCGACGTGCTCCGGCCGGACCTGCTGCGTCACGAGTTGACCCACGCCGCGTCTCTGCCGGACGGCGGGAACCGGGAGCGGGCCGCCTGGTGGTTGATCGAAGGACTGGCGGAGCACGCCGCAGCCGGCGGCCGGCCGGTGGTCCGCTACGAAGGGCTGGACGACGTCCGCCGGCTGGTCCTGGAACAGGACTGGCAGGGGCCGCTGAGCAGCGTCGAGCCGACTGCGGACGCCGAGGACTGGCAAGTCGGTGCCGGGTACGGGGTGGGCTACCTGGCGGTCCGGCACCTGGTCGACCGGTTCGGCGAGGAGCGGACGTTGGCGTTCTTCCGCGCCGTGGTGCACGACGGCGTGGGTCTCGACGAGGCCGCCCGGACCCAGTTCGGTGAGTCCTGGGAGGGCCTGCAGGAGGCGTGCGTCGACTACGTCCGGCGGGCGGTCGGCTGAGCCGTCACCCGTCGCGTCGTGCCGGTAGCCCGTACGGGTGTTGGCCGCCCTGCCGCAGGCATCAAATGACGGAACGGATCGCGCCGGTCACAGTGACCCCGTTACCGTACTGGTAACACGTGCGTTGTCCGTCGCGGCGCGGAAGGGTCCCGCTGGGCGGCACGCGCCGGGGAAATGGGATGGATTGGTGAACCATGGCAGGATCACCACAGTCCGAGGACAGGCTGTCGGAGGTCAAGTTCCTGACCGTCGCCGAGGTGGCGAGGGTGATGCGGGTGTCCAAGATGACCGTCTATCGACTCGTGCACTCCGGTGAACTCTCCGCGGTACGGGTCGGCCGGTCGTTCCGGGTGCCGGAACACGCGGTGCACGAGTACCTGCGAGGGGCTTTCCGGGAAACCGCCTAGCGGGTATCCGGAGACGCCCGGCACCGACGCGTCCCCCGGCTGGCGCCGGGGCCGCGTTGGTGCTGATGACACGCGCGGGCTAGGCTTGACGCCGGCCGTGCCGTCGCATGCGCGGGTGAGTCCGCCCGCCGGCCCGGCCGGTTGTCCAGTTCGGCCCACGCGTCAGCCACACCGCACGCTGCGCACGGGCCGACCCGAACGTTCGTTGGAAAGGCTTTCGTATGGGCTCGGTGGTCAAGAAGCGCCGCAAGCGTATGGCCAAGAAGAAGCACCGCAAGCTGCTGCGCAAGACCCGCGTCCAGCGTCGACGTCTCGGCAAGTGACCGTGGCCGGGCCCAGGCCCGGCTTAGCGACGCTCCGGTCACCCGCCAGCACTTGGAAGGCCGTATGGTGAGGTCCCCGACCGTGGTGGTAACCGGGACGAGCCGATTCATCGGCGCCCGGGTCGCCGGTCGACTCGCCGCCGACCCCCGGGTCGGCCGGGTCGTCGGGCTGGACACTGCCACACCGGCGCCGGATTTCGCGGACCTGTTGCGCGACGTCGACCAGGTCCGCGCCGACGCTGGCGCGGCCAGCGGCATCATCGCGGACCTCAATGCGTCAGCCGTCGTGCACCTGGCCGTCGTCAGTGGACCGGACCAGCAGTACGGCGGCCGCGCCGCGATGAAGGAACAGAACGTCATCGGCACCATGCAGCTGCTCGCCGCCTGCCAGCGGGCCTCCGGTCTGCGCAAGCTGGTGGTGCGGTCGTCGACGGCGGCCTACGGTGCCTCGTTCCGCGATCCGGCGGTCTTCACGGAGGAGACTGAGCCCCGCGAGGTGCCGCGCGGCGGGTTCGCCCGCGACATTCTGGATATCGAGGCGTACGTGCGAGGCTTCCGCCGCCGCCGGCCCGACGTCACCGCCACGGTGCTGCGCTTCGCCCCGTTCATCGGCTCGACCGCCGAGACCAGTCTGACCCGCTACTTCGCCCAGCCGCTGGTGCCGACCGTCTTCGGCCGGGACCCCCGGCTGCAGTTCGTGCACGTCGACGACGCACTCGAGGTGCTGCACCGGGCGGTGGTGGAGGACCGGCCCGGCACGTTCAACGTCGCCGGGCCGGGCGTGCTCACCCTCTCCCAGGCGATCCGGCGGGCCGGCCGGGTCGCCGTACCGGTGCTGGAGCCGGGACTGTCCGGTGCCGCCGGCGTCACCCGGGCCTTCGGTGTCGGGCGCTACGGGTTCGACCAGATCGACCTGTTCGTCCACGGCCGGGTGGTCGACACCTCCCGGTTGATCCGCGAGTTCGGTTTCGAACCGCGGTCGACGCAGGCCGCCTTCGACGATTTCCTGCGCGCCCACCCGGACGGTGCGCTGCTCGCCGGCGACCGGCTGGCCGCCGCCGAGCAGGCGATCCTGGACGGCATCCGCCGGGTCCGCGCCGCCCACGCCGGCGATCAGCGGGAACTGGCATGACCGTGCCGGACCGACCCGGCGACGTCTGGGATCAGCGGGTGGCCGCCGGCCTGGCGTTTCTGCGCCGCCGGTTGGCCGGCGAGTACGAGGTGGACGAGTTCGGCTTCGATCCCGATCTCACCGAAGGCGTGTTCCTGCCGGTGCTGCGGGCGCTCTACCGCGAGTGGTTCCGCACCGAGGTGTCCGGGGTCGAACACCTGCCGGTGGACGGTGCCGGGCTCGTGGTCGGCAACCACTCCGGCACGGTCGCGCTGGACGCGGCCGTGCTCACCGCGATCCTGCACGACGAGCATCCGCGGCACCGGCACCTGCGGCTGCTCAGCGCCGACCTGGTCTTCCGGTTGCCGTTCCTGTCCGAACTGACCCGCAAGTTCGGCGGCACCGTGGCCTGCAACCCGGACGCCGAGCGGTTGCTCGGTGGCGGGGAACTGGTCGGGGTCTTCCCGGAGGGTTTCAAGGGAGTCGGTAAGCCGTACTCGCAGCGTTACAAACTGCAACGGTTCGGTCGGGGTGGGTTCGTCTCGGCGGCTATCCGTACCGGATCGCCGATCGTTCCGGTGGCGATCGTCGGCGCCGAGGAGACCTATCCGATGCTGGCGAACATCGCCCCGCTCGCCCGGATTCTCGGCCTGCCGTACTTCCCGGTGACGCCGACGTTCCCGTGGCTGGGGCCGCTCGGCCTGGTGCCGTTGCCGAGCAAGTGGCTGATCGAGTTCTGCCCGCCGATCCCGACCACCCGGTTCGCCGACCACGCCGATGACCCGCTGGTCGTGTTCAACCTGGCCGACCAGGTGCGGGAGACGATCCAGCAGGCCCTGCACCGGCTGTTGGACCGCCGGCCGGACCCGTTCGGCCGGTGAGCCGGTCAGTCCGTCAAGCTTCGCAGATCCAGCACCTGCCAGGAGGCGGCGCTGTCGTCGCCGACCGACCACCACAGCACACCACCCCGGCAGAGCACCATGCCCACGTCGTCGCTCACCACGACTGCCTCGTCGCGCTGCAGGTCGTAGATGATCAACTGCTGCGAGTTGGTCAGTGAGGTGGGTGCCGACGACAGCGACAGCACCTCGAACCGGTCCAGCACGGCGACGTCGATGGTGCTGGCGGTCACCGTGCCGTCGCCGATGCGCCGACGGTCCGTACCGTCCGGGCGCATCAGGTCGATGCGGCCCGGACCGTCCGCCGCCAGCACCAGCACCCGGCACCAGGTGGGTCCGCAGGTGACCAGCTCGGTCGGGCCGGCGGGAACGTCGGTGATCCGGCGTTCGACCACATCACGGACCCGGATCGGGCCGGTCTCGCCGCTGCCGGCGCTGACCATCGTCGGCCATCTGGACAACGCCCAGGCACCCGGATCGGTGCGAACGGTCACTTCGCCGCCGGCCAGCGGGACCGACCGCAACTCGGTCGCCGGCTCGGTGCCGGGTGCGACGGCGACCCAGTACAGACTGCCTTCGTTGATCACCATGTCGTACTGGGAGTTGAAGAAGACCACGTCGCCGGTGTCGGTGCTGAGCCGGCGTGGCTCGCCGTCGTCGGCCAGGCTGGCGGCCCACATCTCGGTCCGCCCCCGGCCGTCCTCGTCCGCGACCGACTCGGACCAGGCGAGCGTGTCCCCGTTGGTGGTGAACCCACCGAACTGCGGGGTAGCGCCGAGCGGGAGCCGGCGCAGTTCCCGTACCGATCCGTCGGCGGCCCGCACGACCAGCCGCAGCGCGGTGCCGTCCGGGCTCGGCGCGGTGCCGACCGAGGTGCCGCCGTCGAGGAACAGCACCGGGCTGTACGCCGGCCCGTCGGCGAGGTTGGCGGGTACCTCGGTGATCTCGGCCGCCGGCCAGACCTCGGCGACGGTACGCAGGCGGCCCGGCTCGTCCGCGCTGGTCGTCGGGCCGGCCTGTGGCAACACGACCAGCAGGACCGCAGCTGCCAGCGCGCCGGCCAGTCCGGCCAGATGCCACGGACGGTGGCGGCGGTGCCGGCCTGGCGGGTGGCTGGGCGCCCCGGTCGACTCGACCGGGCGTGCGGTGACCGTCACACCGATGCCTTCCTGATCCGATGCCGGCGTCGCCAGCCCGGGTGGGCCGATCGCCGCCCCCGGGTGGGCGCTAGGTCCGGCCCGGGTGGGCCGGTTGCCGCTGTCCTGGTCAGCCGGTTGCCCGGCGGCGACGGATGGCCAGGCCGGCCGTCACCGCGCCGACCAGGAAACCGGCGGCGACCGTCGACGGTACCGCGATCCGCGCCGCCCTGCGACCGGTCCGGAAGTCCCGGACCTGCCAGCCCAGGTCCCGTGCCTGGCGGCGCAGTGCGGTGTCCGGGTTGACCGCGACCGGGTGTCCGACGGCGGTGAGCATCGGCAGGTCGTTGGCGGAGTCGCTGTACGCGCTGCAGCGGGCGAGGTCGAGCCCTTCGACTGCGGCGAGCTGCAGGACCGCCTCGGCCTTCGCCGGGCCGTGCATCAGTTCGCCGGCCAGCCGACCGGTGTACGCACCGTTGACGACCTCGGCGACCGTACCGAGCGCACCGGTCAACCCGAGACGCTGGGCGATCACCCGGCCGACCTCGACCGGAGTCGCGCTGACCAGCCACACCCGTTGTCCGGCGTCGAGGTGCAGCTGCGCCAGGGCCCGGCTGCCGGGCCAGATCCGCGACGCCATCAACTCGTCGAAGATCTCCTCGGTGAGGCGTTCCACGTCGCTGACCCGCCAGCCGGCGACGAACGCCAGGGCCGCCTCCCGGGCATGCGACATGTCCCCGGCGTGTTCCGCGGCGAGCAGCCGGAACCGCGCCTGCCGCCAGGCGAACTGGGCGAGGTCGGCGGTGGTGAAGTAGTTGCGGGCGGCCAGGCCACGCGCCAGCCAGTAGATCGACGCACCACGCAGCATGGTGTTGTCGACGTCGAAGAACGCCGCTGCCTGGTGGTCAGGGGCCACCGGTGTCGTGGCTGCCAGCCCGGTGGTCGCCCAACCCGTGGTGTGACCGGCAGCGTCCGTACTGATGGTCACCTTGCGGGTGCGGGGCACGCCGGCATCACTCTCCCGTCGGGCGGCGCCACCGGCCCGGTCAGGTCACCGGTCAGCGGCCGGGTTGTCCTTGACCGCCGGGCGCGGGCCCGGCAGATCCGGCTCGGTGGCCTGAAAGCCCTCTCGCTCTTCTCTCATCTTCTTCCTCTTGTCTTTTTTCCTATCGACGTCTGATTCCTGTTCTCCCCG
>NZ_JBSWXD010000148.1:0-17351 GCF_056160425.1 Micromonospora sp. ABR4_055 | reverse complement strand
CAGGTCAACATCAGCCGGCGGCCACCAACCAACCGGCCATCACGCTATGCCACCACGCGGAATCCCAGCGCGCACCACCTGAATGTTTGCGTTCACCGGCCACCGTTGGGTGGGTCGGGATCGAGCTTCTCCCCGGTAACATCACCACGAGTACGCCGCAGGCCTTCCCTCGTGGTCTCCCTTACCGCGCGGACTGGACGGCCAGGAAGCGGGCGGGCCACCGACTGGAGCCCGCCCAGCACTGCATCGACCCACATCCGCCAGGTTTCGGGTCGTTTTGGAATCACGGGGGATCAGACACTCGTCCGCGATCGCTATCCCTTTCCGCCTCGCTAGGCGGCGTAGCTTGCCGTTCGTCTTGGGGATCATGCGCTCGCGCACCGGGATCGGACGGAAACTGCGGTCCTTGACCTGCGACCGTAGTTCGTCGAGGAAGTCCTCGACGCCTCGCACGTTCTCGATGTAGGAGACGGTGCGTCCGTCCACGCCGGGCGTGCGCGCACCCTTGTTGTCCCGCACCTGCATCCATGGTTGCGTCAACCCTGCCCCCCGCCCGTGAACTGTGTTAGCCCGTTGCCTGCGGAGTCCCTGCCGCCCCAACCGGCTGGCCTGATTCGCTGATCATGCCGAGTCGCGTAGCACCAACTTCGTGGGCAGGATGATGGACAGGGGTTCGTGCCCCGCGATGAGCTCGACGAGCATCCGGGTCATTTCTTTGCCCAGAGCTTGGACCGACTGGTGAACGGTGGTCAACGGCGGATCGGTTCGTTCGGCTATTCCGAGGTTGTCGAAGCCCACCACTGCCACGTCGCCTGGAACCGACCGGCCAGCGTCGATGAGGACACGTAGAGCGCCTGCTGCGGCGTTGTCGCTGGCGGCGAAGACGGCGTCGAGGTCGGGGTGGCTGTCGAGCAGTGATCTCATCGCTGCGGCACCGCCGGTCTCGGTGAAGTCACCTTCCGCCGCCGCGTACGGGGTCAGCCCAGCCATGATCATTGCCTCCTCGTAGCCGCGGTGGCGAGCGAGGCCGACATCGGTGGACCTGGGGCCGGTTATGGTGACGATCCGGGTGCGGCCGAGGCCGATGAGATGTTCGGTGGCCAGTCGGGCGCCGCCGAGGTTGTCGGAGTCGACGTACCACTGTGGTTCGAAGTTTAACGGCCGGCCGCCGTACACCGCGGGCAGGCCGGCCCGCCGCACGATGTGCGTCAGCGGATCGTCGCCGTGCAGCGCCATCAGCATGATGCCGTCGACGCCGCGCGTGTGCAGCAGGTTGGTCAACCGGGACCGGCCCCGCCCGGAGCTGGCAAGGCACAGCAGCAGGTGAAGGTCGGTCTCCTCGAGCGCTGCGGACACGCCGACGATGATTTGGGCAAAGAACGGGTCGGCGAACAGTTCGGGATCGTCATGGGAGACCGCCAGCGCGACGAACTCGACCAGGCCCGCTCCCTGGCCGCCGGGATGCTGCTGTTGGCCGACCGTAACTACGCCGCCGCCGACCTCATCCAGACACTCGCCGCCACCAGGGCCGACCTGCTGATCCGCTGCAAGAACGGCCGCCGCCCGCCGGTGATCCGCCGGTACCACGACGGATCCTGGCTGTCGACCATCGGCACGGTACGGGTGCGGGTCGTGGACGCTGAGATCAGCGTCCAGACCATCGACGGCGTCCGCACGGGCGGCTACCGGCTGATCACCACCCTGCTCGACCCACGCACCCACCCGGCCGGCGGACTGATGAAGCTGTACCACCGCCGGTGGGAGGTCGAAACCGCCTACCTGGAGATCAAATCCAGCATCCTCGGCGGCCGGGTCCTGCGCGCGCGTACTCCCGACGGCATCGACCAGGAGGTCTACGCCCTGCTGGTCGTCTACCAGATCCTGCGTACCGCCATGACCGACGCCACCGACAGCCGGCCCGGCACCGGCCCTGACCGGGCCAGCTTCACCACCGCCCTGAACGCCGCCCGCGACCAGGTCACCCACGCCGCCGGCGTCCTCGCCGACACCGTCATCGACCTGGCCGGCGCCATCGGTCGTGCGGTTCTGGCCCACCTGCTACCTGAGCGTCGGATCCGGGTGAAGACCCGCATGATCAAACGCTCGAACTCCAAGTACCAAGCCCGCGGACCCAACGTAGACCGACGCAGCCACAAAGCCACCATAGCCATCGATATAATCACAAACACTTGCTAACCATCCACCCGCCCTAACCGAGCGGCGTTGCGACTAGTCGAGCCGCTCCGCCAGGATCTCCACGGCCAGGGCGGTGGCTGCGACCACGTCCGCCACCTGCTGCATGCTCACCGTGTCGGGGAGATCGCCGGCCCGGTGGTAGTGCGGGTTACGGAAGTTGGCCGTGTCGGTGATCTGGACCGCGGGTAGACCGGCGTCCCAGAACGGCAGATGGTCGCTGCGCGCGAAGTGCTGGGTGAACGGCACGAAGCGGCCGAGCAGCGGCCCCAGCACCGGCAGGTCGGTGGGTGCACGGAGCAGGACGGTGCCGGTCGGGCCGTTCAGCTGGGTCAGCGCGGCCGCGAACAGGGCCGCCATCGTCCGGCTGGACCGCTGGTAGAGCACTGCGGCGAAGTCCGCTCGCTGCCCGTTGCGCCGGATCCGGCGGATCTGCCCGGGATAGAGCAGGTCGAGCCCGCGCGGCAAATGTTGGCTGCCCGGCTCGGTGCTGGCGAATCCGAGCATCTCGAACACGTAGGCACCGACCACCTTCCGCCTGGCGACCGACATCTGCCGCACCAGGTGACGGG
Source organism: Micromonospora sp. ABR4_055 (assembly GCF_056160425.1). Lineage (NCBI taxonomy): Bacteria > Bacillati > Actinomycetota > Actinomycetes > Micromonosporales > Micromonosporaceae > Micromonospora > Micromonospora sp. ABR4_055. The sequence continues at coordinate 14,586 of NZ_JBSWXD010000148.1, read as the reverse complement.
CACCGTGAAAGCCGAGCTCCTCGTGGTCGACCGCGACGAGTAGCACCGTCCGGCGGAATCGCGCCGCACCCAGCAGGCGGGCCAGCTCCAGCAGCCCGACCACGCCGGTGCCGTTGTCGTCGGCGCCGCCGGTGCCCGGGACCGTGTCGTGGTGGGCGAGGACCAGGACCGCGTCGGAGAGCACGCCCTCCTTGACGGCGACGATGTTGACGCCGTCGATGTCGGTGCCGGTCAGGACATCCTCGTACCGCCCACTCGGCCCCCACTGGGCGACACCCCGCGCGTGGAAGTGATCGAGCCGCGCCGTCCATCCCGCCGCCGTGAAACGGTTCCGCAGGTCGATGTCCAGTGCGGCACAGATATCCGGGGTGAGTGCCCGTACCCGGGGCGCCGGAAGGGCTCTGAGCTCGCGGCCGAGGGCGTCGTCGTCGATAGCGGCGCGCAGCTTGCCCACGCGTTCGGTCTGCGCGGGACCGAGAACGGGTAGGCGAGGTTCGGCAGCTCCAAAGATGATCAAGCCTACATCGATTGGCGCCAGTGCATCCAGTTGACAGGGGGTGCACCGGGCGTAACATTTATGAACATCTATTGATGGTGCGTTCGCTGTCTTCCCTTCGGGCGATCCACCACGCCGCGCTGCCCGGTGCCACCCGTGCCGCGCCACACCGGGACACCTCGCGCTCCAGGCCGCCCGGGGTGGTCGACCGTAGGTGACAGCGCGCCCTGTCGATCCGTCCGCACGTCAGTGGAGGAGAGCCAGCACATGCGCTTACACCGGTACCGGTCCCGGCTGTGGTCAGCCGCGACCGTGACAGCCGTCATCGCCGGAAGCGGAGTGGCCGTCACGGCCGCGTACGCTGCCGTCGGATGCGGCGTCACCTACTCCGTCGCCTCGCAGTGGCCGGGTGGCTTCACCGCCAACGTGGCCGTCACCAACCTCGGCGACCCAGTCAGCTCGTGGACGCTGACCTGGAGCTACGGCAACGGTCAGCAGATCACCCAGGCGTGGAACGCCACGGTGTCGCAGAGCGGTGGACAGGTCACCGCCCGCAACGCCAGCTACAACGGCAGCATCGCCACCGGGGCGACCACCTCGTTCGGCTTCAACGGGTCGTGGAACGGCAGCAACACCGCGCCGACCAGCTTCGCGCTCAACGGCACCACCTGCACCGGATCGCCGGCCGACCCCACCACCCCACCGTCCACGACCGCACCGCCGTCCAGTCCACCGCCGACCACCGCACCGCCGACGATGCCACCCGGCGACCCGACCTGGGGTACGGCGTTGCCGCCGGCGAGCGCGCCCAGGAGCCGGGCGTACGAACTGATCGCCACCGCCAACGAGAAGGGCTACCTGCCGCGGGCCGGGGAGTGCTCGGTCGAGATCCACGCCCGGTACTGGACCTACGGCCCCGACGGCAAGGTCTACCCGACCTAGCACCCGACCCGGGACCCGAGCGGCTGCTACTTCGGTCACGAACACGGTGACGATCCGCGGGCCTCGGACCTGTACGGCACCGCCGGCTGGCCCGCCTTCGGCTACACCAGCGAGGTCATGCTGGACAACATGCCCGACCACAGTCACCGCCACGAGGACCACGTCGGGCACAAGGTGCTGGTGGTGAACAACAGCAATGTCATCCAGGGCGACAACGGCACCAGCTTCTTCCCGCCGCAGGGGCCCACGATCGCCGTCTGCGACGTTCTGCTGAAATTCCACCAGGGCACCCACTCGCCGGACGCGTTCACCAACAACGTCCACGAGCTGCTGTTCAACCAGCGCTGCGTCGGGAGCAACGGCGGCCCGGTCACCGAGGCCCGGTACAACGCGATGATCCCGCTCGGTCGACCCGGCGGCTTCAGCCCCAGCGAATGCCCCGGCTTCGGCCGCCCGTTCATCAATGTCGCACCTCCGGTGCCGGCGGACTCGCCGTCGGACACCCGATCGTTGGGCCGGCTGATCGCCGAGACCGGCTGTATCGACGCGATCCGGGAGGGCCGTACCCACTTCGACCCGCTCTACCCCAACCCGGTGCCGTTCACGGTTTCCGACATGGACGACTTCTGGTTCTCCGACGTGCAGGTGACAGGCTCCGGGCTGGACTTTCACCTCGCGCCGCTGTTCTACGTCGTCAACCCGTCCCGGTACTACGACCCGAGCCTGCCGAACAGGATGGGCCGGATCGTGGACCTGTGCTACACGGACCTGGCCGGTGGCGACTATTGCGCCGAGGCTCGGCAGGTGACTCAGCAGACCGGCCAACAGGTCGGCTGGAACGATCCGCGCTCACCGTTCAAGGGCACCCTGCGCGAGTACCGGCCCGGCACCTTCTCGGTGCGCAACAGCGGTCCATCCACGGTCTACACCGACGTGTACGGACGCAACGCCTCCACCATGCCGTTCCCCGGCTCCATCGAACAGTACTCCACCGGTAACACGGGCAGCGAGATGTACGTTCGGGGATCCATCAAGGACTACGCGGCGACCGGAGTCCACGCCCCGAACTGACACCTCTGACCCGGGCACTTCCGGCTGCGGTACGCCGTGAGCCGGCCGGCACCGCGCAGGGCGGGCCATCGGCGACCCCGATGGCCCGCCCGTCGTCTGCGCCCGACACGTCGGCCCGGGCAACGCCGGAGAAGCCCCGCAGCCGCCAGCCGTAAAGAATCTTGACAACGTCCCGCGACAGCCGGCGTCTCGCAGAAGAGGTCAACGCATGTCTGTGCCAGCGCCCAGGGGCATCGTCGTCGAGAGCCCCGGCTGACCATGGTGCCCGCAGCGGTCGAGGCCCGCCGGACCCGGCACCGTCCGATGGTCGCGTTGTTCACCGGCGCGGCGGTGACCCACGTGTCGATGGTCGGTGCGAGCACGGTGAGCACCCTCGTCGGGGCGCAGTTGCTCAGCCCGCTGTGGAGCGGCATACCGAACGCGGCCGGGATCGTCGGCTCCGCCGTCGGCACCCTGACGCTGGCCGCTGTGCTGGCCAGACGTGGCAGCCGTGCCGCGCTCGTGCTGGGCTACCTGGTCGCGGTCATCGGTGCGGTCGTCGCGGGCGGTGCCGTGCTGGCCGACGCGGCGGGCCCGCTGATGGTCGGCATGCTGCTGCTCGGTGTCGGCAACGGCGCAGCGCAGCTGTCCCGGTACTGCGCGGCGGACCTGTACCCGCCCGACCGCAAGGGTTTCGCGGTCGGCGTCGTCGTCTGGGCGGGTACGGTCGGTGCGTTGGCCGGGCCGAACCTGATCGCGCCACTCGCGCGGTTCTCTACGGGGCTGGGGCTGCCGCCGCTCGCCGGGCCGTACTTCCTGGCGTTGGTCGGTGCGGGTGCCGCGGTAGCGGCGTCGGCGACCCTGCCGACCACCCGGGCCGGCACGCGGCGTGGTGACCCGGGGCCCGGTGCCGTGTCGGCCGGGGTGTGGCGACGTCCGGTGGTCCGTACCGCGGTGGTGTCGATGACCGCCGGCCAGGTGTCGATGGTCGCCGTGATGACAATGACGCCGCTGCACATGGACATGCACGGTCACGGCCTCGGCGCCGTAGGTGCGGTGGTCAGCGCACACCTGCTCGGCATGTTCCTGCTGGCGCCGCTGTCCGGGCACATCGTCGACCGATTCGGGGCACGGACGGCGATCCTCGCCGGGATCGGGTTGATCGCCCTGTCCACGATGGTCGCGTTGGTGCCGGCGGCCGCAGGCGCGCAGCTGTACGTCGCGCTGTTCCTGCTCGGTTCCGGCTGGAACCTTACCTTCGTCGGCGGCAGCGGTCTGCTCACCCAGTCGTTGACACTCGCCGACCGCCAGCACGTCCAGGGTGGCGTGGACGCGATCGCCTGGGGTGCCTCGGCGGTGGCCAGCGTCGGTGCCGGAATGGTGCTCGGCACCGTCGGGTACCCGGTCTTGGCGGTCAGCGCCGGTGCGGCGGTGCTGCTCCCGTTGTTTCTGCTGGCCCGGGCGGACGGTTCAACGGCGGTTACCTCCTCCGGCGGAGCCGAGGACCCGTCGGACCGGCGTGGCGGGCAGCCGTGCTGTTAGCGCGTGGCGGGCAGCCGTGCTAGCGCCCGCCGGGCCGGGGCCGGTCAACCGGGCGCGGAGCGTTACCGTCGGCCGGCCTTAACGCGGTCATGTCGACGACCAGGTCGGCCCGGTCCCGGCCGGCCTCGATCAACCGGGCGTTCGGGTCGTCCACCGTGGCCACCCAGGCGTGGGCCGCAGCGGGTGATTTGCCGAACTCGATGTGCCGGCGGATGAGACGGTCCCGCCGTACGTCGTCGTCGAGTTGGCAGAACCAGACCTCGGCCAGCAGCGCGCGCACCGCCGGCCAGGGCTCTGCGTCCGCGAGCAGGTAGTTTCCTTCGGTGACGACCAGGCGTGCCGGTGGGTCGACCGCGATGGTGCCGGCTACCGGTTGTTCGAGGTCGCGTTCGAAACCCGGCGCCCAGACGGTCCGGTGTCGTTCGGTCCGCAGCCGGTGCAGCAGGGCGAGGTAACCGTCGCCGTCGAAGGTGTCGATGGCACCTTTGCGGTCGCGTCGGCCGAGCCGGTCCAGTGCCGCGTCGGACAGGTGGAAGCCGTCCATCGGCACCAGCGCCGCCGGGACCCCGACCTGCCGCAGCCCGGCGACCAGCAGCGCCGCCAGCGTCGACTTGCCCGCCGCCGGGCAGCCGGTGATGCCGAGGACGAGTCGGCCATGGCGGGGGACAAGCCGGTGGGCGCGTGCGACGAGTTCATCGAGCATGCACCAGCTTAAGCAGCGCCGGGGAGCTGCTGGCCGACTCCCCGGCGGACCCGGGTGCCCGCCGCCGGCCCGCGACCCATTGACATCGACACTGCGGGCAGTTAACACTGTCGATTCAATCCGGCAACCGTACGGCAATCGCATCAGGCGCTGTGTTAGCGCTAACATAGGAGGATCCGAATTGCATGCCAACTCGGCGATCCTGCTCGCCACCCTGGTCTGTGCCGGCCTGGCCGTTGTCACCGGCGGCACCGTAGCCGGCGACAGCGACACCCGCTCGGCTGCGGCGTCGCTGCCGTCCGGTGCCGTGTCGCTGGAGTCGGTCAACTACCCCGGCCGGTTCCTGCGCCACCAGAACCAGGGGGTCCGACTCGATCCGGTGGGTACGTCGAGCCCGCAGCAGACCCGGCTCGATGCCACCTTCGTGATCGTCAACGGACTGGCTTCGCCGGACTGCTACTCGCTGCAGACCCGCGACGGGCTCTTCCTGCGCCACCGGGACTGGCAGCTGCGGGTCGACACCAACACCGGCGACGCCGCGTTCCGTAGCGACGCCACCTTTTGCCCGGTCGACGGGGCCGTCGCCGGAACGATCGCGCTGGCCGCGTACAACTACCCGACGCACCGCGTCCGGCACCGCGACTTCACGCTGCGGCTCGACGCGTACCAGGATACCGAGATCTTCCGGGCGGACAGCTCCTTCCGGATCGCCGCCCCGTGGGCACCGTCCCCACATGCGGGACCCGTCATCCCGGGGCTCTTCGCCGATCCACACCTCACCACCTTCGGCGGCCGGTACTACCTGTATCCGACCACGGACGGATACGCCGGCTGGTCCACCACCTACTACAAGGCGTTCTCCTCGCCGGACCTGGTCAACTGGACCGATCATGGGGTGATCCTCGACCATGAACCGGACGTGTCGTGGGCCGACAACTCGGCGTGGGCGCCAGCGGTGGCACACCGCGACGGTCGCTACTACCTGTACTTCTCCGGTGGCGCGGCCAGCGGGGACACGGTCAAGCATCTCGGTGTCGCGGTCGCCGACTCGCCGGTGGGACCGTTCCGCGACGCGCTGGGCCGGCCGTTGATCCGCGGCGGCCAGTACTCCGGCCAGGCTATCGATCCGATGGTTTTCACCGACGACGACGGACGCGCCTACCTGTACTGGGGCCAGGGGGCCGCCCGGGTCGTTCCGCTCAACCCCGACATGGTGTCGTTCGACCCGGCGCAGGTGCGGGTCATCACGCCGTCCGGCTACAACGAGGCGCCGTTCGTTTTCAACCGCGGCGGCACCTACTACTTCATGTGGTCGGAGAACGACACCCGCAGCGAGGACTACCGGGTGGCATACGCGACCGGCCGGTCCCCACTCGGGCCGTGGACCAACCGTGGGGTGGTGCTGCAGAAGCGACTCGCCGACGGGATCCGAGGCACCGGGCACCACTCGGTGGTCCGCGCCCCGGACAGCGACACCTGGCACATCGCCTACCACCGTTTCGCCGTACCGGCCGGCAACGGCACCAACCGGGAGGTCGTGATCGACCCGATGGAGTTTGCCGCCGACGGCACGATCCGCCCGATCGTGCCCAGCCGGTGAGTTCGCATCGCACCGGGCCGGTAGGCGGCGGACTACCCGCACTGGCCGGACCTGACCAACTCCAACAGAAGGAGATCCGATGCCGAGAATCCTTGCCCGGCTCAGCGCCGTCCTTGCCGCCGCCTGCCTGCTGCTCACCTCGTGGTCGGTGGCTGCGGCGAGACCGGCTGCCGCGCTCGACCCGTTCGCCGGGTACCTGATGGCCCACTTCACCGGTGAGTCGGCCAACGGCGAGCAGATCTATCTGGCGCGCAGCACCGATGGGCTGCACTGGACCGACCTCAACAACGGCAGCCCTGTTCTGCTATCCACAGTGGGCACCCGTGGCGTACGGGATCCGGTCCTGGTCCGCTCACCGGCCGGCGACCGGTACTGGATCATCGCCACCGATCTGCGGATCGCCAGCGGCACGTCCTGGAACGACGCCGCCAACCGGGGCAGCACCTCGATCGTCGTCTGGGAGTCCACCGACCTGGTCAACTGGTCGGCGCCGTGGCTGCTCAACGTCGCTGGCGGTATCGCGGGCGCCGGCAACGCCTGGGCGCCGGAGGCGATCTACAACCCGGCGACCGGGGACTACGTCGTCTACTGGGCGACCAACTCGGCCCGCAACGGGGTCACCAAGCATCGCATCTGGTACGCGCGGACCAGCGACTTCCGCACCATCGGTGCTCCGCAGCTGTACATCGACCGGGGCAGCGGCCAGGGCATCATCGACACCCAGATCATCGAGGTCCCGAACAGCGTCGGCGGCTACCGCTACTACCGGGCGTCCGCCGACGGTCACATCACGATCGAGGCGAGCAACTCGATCCTGGGCAGCTGGACGACCCTCGGCAACCTGTCGCACCTGGGCATCTCGAACGGCGCCGGCGGCGGCAACGTGGTCGAGGGCCCGATGTGGGCCCAGTTCAACGGCCGTGACGAGTGGGTGCTCTGGCTGGACCAGTACGCGACCGGCCGCGGCTATCTGCCGGTCACCTCGACCAACCTGGGCAGCACGGGCAACTTCCGGACCCGGTCGGACTACAGCATGGGCGGCAGCCGTAAACGGCACGGATCGATCCTCAACCTGACCGCGGCCGAGCAGTCCCGGGTGCTTGCCCGCTGGGGCGCGACCACCCCGGTGAACCGGATTCAGTCGTACAACTACCCGGACCGCTACGTGCGGCACGCCGACTTCGACGTGCGCATCGACGCCAACGTCAGCCCGGCGCAGGACGCGCAGTTCCGGCTGGTGCCCGGCCTGACCGGCGGCTCGGGCTACGTCTCGATCGAGTCGGTCAACTACCCGGGCCACTACCTGCGGCACTACGCGTACGACTTCGAGTTGGCGCCCGACGACGGCTCGGCGGTCTTCGCCGCCGACGCCACCTTCCGCTGGGTCGCCGGCCTGGCAGACGCCGGATGGTCGTCGTTCCAGTCCTACAACTTCCCGGACCGCTACATCCGGCACTACGGCTACCAACTGCGCCTCGACCCGATCGCCGACGCGCAGGCACGCGCCGACGGCACCTTCCGCGTCACCGGCTGACCCGGTGGGCGGTGTCGCCGCCGACGGAGACACCGCCCACCGACGGCGCGGACCGGCGTCGACTGGTCCGCGAGGGCTCCGATGGCCCACACTGAGCCGGTGCAGAAGCAGACAGCGCCGGTACGGTCCGCCGTGGTGGTCAACCCGACGAAGGTCACTGACCTCGACGGCCTGCGAGCGGCAGTCGACGCGAGCCTGGCCGAAGCCGGCTGGGCGGCACCGATCTGGCTGGAGACGACGGTCGCCGAACCAGGGCGGACGCAGGCCCGGGACGCGGTCGCGGCCGGGGTCGACGTCGTGTTCGCCTGCGGCGGCGACGGCACCGTGATGTCGTGTGTCGCCGGTCTGGTCGGCACCGACGTGGCGCTCGCCATCCTGCCGGCCGGCACCGGTAACCTGCTCGCCGCGAACCTCGGGCTGTCGACCGACCTCGCGGCCGGGCTGGAGGTCGCGGTGGAACGGCAGACCCGCCGGCTCGACGTCGGTCGGCTCGACGACGAGCGCTGCTTCGTGGTGATGGCCGGCATGGGATTCGACGCGAGCATGCTGGCCGCTACCTCCGAGCAGGCCAAGGCGCGGATCGGCTGGCCGGCGTACGTTGCCGGCGCTGTGCGGCACCTGCGGGACCGGCCGGTGCCGGTGCGGGTCCAGATCGACGACCAGCCGCCGGTACGGACCCGGGCCCGCACCGTGCTGGTGGCCAACGTCGGCCGGTTGCAGGGCGGGATGACCCTGCTGGCCGACGCCGAACCCGACGACGGTCTGCTCGACGTCGCCGTGCTGACGCCACGGACGCTGCGGCACTGGGTCGCGCTGGCCTGGGCGCTGGTACGGGGTCGGCGACGGGTGCCGCGGATGCAGGTGTACCGGGGGCGTGAGGTGTCGGTGGTCAGTGACCGCGACCAACCCCGCGAGCTCGACGGCGACCTGATCGAACCCGGCGCCACGCTGCGGGTGACGGTCCAGCCGGCGGCGTTGCTGCTGTGCGTGCCGCGTCCGGCTGATGACCCGGACCTGTCGGTGGACGCCGGTGCGGCCGCGCGGCGCGGTGCGGCACTCGTCGAACGTACCCGTCACCCCCGATGACCCGACTCGGGGCGTGACCGCCCCGAATCAGCCGTTGTCGGTGCGTCCGAGTCGGGCGAGCAGCCCGGTGTGCTGCCGCTGATGACTCTCGGCCCGCCGGCCGAGCGCGTCCGCCCGGCCCCACCGGCCGGGTACGTCGAGCAGTTCGATCCGAGGTATCGACGGCGGGAGATGTGGGTCGACGCCCAGATGGTCCTGGTACGGGGTGAGATCCAGCATGGTACGCAGCAGCAGCAGGACCGCCCCCGCCGACCAGCCCTGTGGGCTGCACGCCGTCGGGTACTCGACCGGGTATCCGGTCAACTCGCGCCGGTAGCCGGCGAAGGCCTCCGGCAGCCGTCCGTCGAAGAACCCGGACGCCTCGATCATCCCTTCGGCGATCCGGGCGGCCTCCTCCCGGAACCCGTACCGGCGCAGCCCCCACGCGATGATCGAGTTGTCGAACGGCCAGACCGACCCCACGTGATAGCCGACCGGGTTGTACCGTGCCTCGGTCTCGGCCAACGTCCGTACCCCCCAGCCGGAGAACATCGCCGGTCCGAGCAGGTGTTCGGCCACCTTGCCGGCCCGGTCCGGCTCGACGATGCCGCTCCACAGCAGGTGCCCCATGTTCGACGCCAGCGCGTCGACCGGGGTACCGTCCGGGTCGAGCGCGAGCGCGTAGTATTCGCCGTCGGCCACCCAGAAGTCGCGGTTGAACCGCTGCTTCAGGTCGGCGGCCTCCCGTTCCAGCCGGTCGGCGTACGCCGGGTCGTTCCAGAACTGGCGGGCCAGCCGGGCGCCACGGATCTTGGCGTCGTAGGCGTAGCCCTGCAGCTCGCAGGTTGCCCTCGGCAGCGCGGACAACCGTCCGTCGCGGTAGGAGATCGCGTCCCAGGAGTCCTTCCAGCACTGGTTCTCCAGGCCGTTGCGGGTGTTGCGGCGCCAGTAGGAGACGTAGCCGTTGCCGACCAGGTCCCCGTACTCGTCGATCCAGTGCAGCGCGGCGCGGGCCTGGCGTTCGAGTCCGCGGACCAGTTCGGTGTCGCCGCTCCACCGTTCGTACTCGTCGAGCAGGATCACGAACAGTGGGGTGGAGTCGGCCGATCCGTAGTACGGGGTGTGTGGCTGCTCCTCGAACGCCGCCGACTCGCCGTACCGGAATTCGTGCAGGATCTTGCCGGGCTCCTCCTCCCGTAGGTCGTCGAGGCTGCCGCCCTGCAACGAGCCGAGCAGCCGTAGCACCGGGGGGGTCAGCTGGGGTAAGAACGGCATGGTCTGCAGGCTGATGAAGATGCTGTCCCGGCCGAACAGCGTCATGAACCAGGGCAGTCCGGCGGTCGGTATCGCGCCGGTGGCGGTCAGCGAGGCGTACCGCATGGCAGCGAGGTCGATCAGGCTCCGCTCGTACGCCGTGGTGAGGGCGGGGTTGTCAGCGAGAAGCTGCGGTGCCTGGTCGACCCAGTGTTCGAGCTCCTGGCGCAGCTGCGGTCGGGCCCGGCGCCGGTAGGCTCCCCAGATGGTCGGCGACTCGGTGTCGCCGCCGTTGATCACTGGTTCCACCCGGATCTCGGTCTGCCACTGACCGCGCGGCTCCAGGGTGACATCGAACGTCATGCCGTCGTCGTCGATCCGGGCCGGGAGCGTGCTGGAGATGACGGTGTCCCGCTGAAAGGTTTCCCGCCGGTAGCTGTATCGCAGCCGACCGTCGTCGTGGTGGACCGACTTCGTGCCGCGCTTGTGCTGGACGTCCTTGATCTCGAACAGGTCCGCGAAGTCGGTGTCCATGTCGACTCGCAGGGTCAGGGTTACCGGCGCGATGTCGTGGTTGAGCACGGTGAGCCGCTCGACGAACGCCGCGCCGATCGACTGCTCCCGGATGACGGACAGCTTGGCGTCGATGTAGTGGGTGGGCCGGCCCGGTACGAGGAAGAACCGGGTCTCGAAGAAGTGCAGGTCGTCCTGGGACAGAGCGTTCAACCGGTGGCCGTCGATCCGGAGCACCCAGGTGGACAGGAAGCGCGTGTCGAACGAGAACAGGCCGGTCGGCAGGTCCGGTGAGGCGGTCACGTCACCGCGCTCGTCAGTCACCACGAAGGTGTTCCCGTCCAGGATGCTGACTGTCTTCTCGTTCATTCTCGGCGGCCTCCCTCCGAGTGAAGTCCCTTGGATGCAGCCCGGCCGGGACACTGCCGAAAAGGACCCGGCAGAGCTGGTCCGCGAGCCCCAGGTCTCCCTCGACGACGACCGCGTTGCGGAACAGCAGGGGGATGAACCGGTCCTCGCCCCGGGCCAACCGGTCGAAGCGGACCCGTTCGCTGCGGACGATCGAATCCGGCTCGGCCCCCGTCGACGACACCCGGACCTTCCCCGTTCCCAGGGTGACAAACCAGTGCGTCGTCCTGGTCTCCTCCTGTACGTCGAAGCGAACGGTGCCACGCAGCCTGGGTGGCAGCCGGTCCAGGACGGAGCTTGCGTCGCGGGCCAGCCGCTCCAGCGCATCTTCGACCGTGTCGACCATCCGGCCCCGCCTCCTCACGCCGTGTGACGTCCTGGGTGCACGGTAGGTCGGGTCGGAACCGGCCCGCATCACCCGCGTCGGGTGAGCTCACCGGCGGCCGGTTGCCGGCCGTGCTGGTTCACGGCCTGGGGATCAGCCAGCCTGGGATCAACCGGCGGTGGACAGCAGGTCGATGAAGCGCCGGGTGTCGACATTGCCGCCGGAGACGATCACACCGACCCGTCGGGGAGCCGGGACCGGCCGACCTGCCAGCAGAGCTGCCAGCCCGGTCGCGCCGCTGGGCTCGACGACGATCCGCATCCGGTCGAACGCGAACCGCATCGCCGCCCGGATCTCGTCGTCGTCGACGAGGACGACGTCGTCGAGCAGCCGCTGGTTCACCGAGAAGGTCAGCTCGCCGGGCGTCTCGGCGGCCTGGCCGTCGGCGATCGTGCGCGGCACCGGGATGGTGATCCGCCGGCCGGCGGCCAGCGATCGCAACGTGTCGTCGCCGGCCGACGGTTCGACGCCGACCACCCGGATCCGGGGCAGCAGTCCTTTCGCCGCGACCGCGGTGCCCGCCGCCAGCCCGCCGCCACCGACGGGCACCAGCAGCGCGTCGAGCGGTCCAACCTCCTCGACCAGCTCGAGGGCTGCGGTGCCCTGCCCGGCGATGACGTGCGGGTGATCGTACGGCGGGACCAGGGTCAGCCCGCGTTCGGCGGCCAACGCCGCACCGATGGCGACCCGGTCACCGGTGTACCGGTCGTAGGTGATTATCTCGGCCCCGTAGCCGCGGACCGCTGCCGTCTTGGCCGCCGGCGTGTCCTGCGGCATGACGATCACTGCGGTGCTGCCCAACTCCCTGGCGGCTAGCGCGACGGCCTGCGCGTGGTTGCCGGACGAGTACGCGGCGATGCCCCGGGCCAGCTGGGCCGGGGACAGTCGCGCGATCGTGTTGTAGGCGCCACGGAACTTGAACGCACCGACGCGTTGCAGATTCTCGCACTTGACGAAGACCTCGGCGCCGACCATGGCGTCCAGAGTGCGCGAGCGCAGCACGGGGGTGCGGTGCGCGGCACCGGCTATCCGTGCGGCCGCGTCGCGGACGTCGGGCAAGGTGACCGGTGTCGAGTCTGTCAAGGTGCTTCCTCCCAGGGCGCTCATCTGACAGAGTTCCATACAGCGGCCGGGCGAGTCGCAGCCGGCCGGCTGGTGTCCATGCCGCATTGTCCGGGCGCGGCCGACACCGCCGACCCCGTAGCGCGACTGTGCCGCTGACAGGGTTGCGCGTGGTGTCCGGGTCTGTCCCGGATCTTCTCCGAAAGTTTCGGTACTCTGGCCTTGCCGTCGAGTGCCGAACTGGGTGCTGCCGTGTTTCGGATTAGCTGGTCGAGCAGCGGGTTGCCCGGTATCGGCCTTGGTCATTGAGCTACCGGAAGTTCTCCGTTAGCATCGCTCAACAGCACTTCGATTGAAGTCGATGTGTGGTCGAGGTTCACCTGTCGACCACACTCCGCACCGAGAGGCAACCATCACCATGACCCATCTATCCGACAGCAGACCGAGGAGAAGGGGACCGCGGGCCGCGTTGGCCTCCGCCGCGGTGGTCGCCCTTGCCGCCGGTACCGCGATGCTGTACGCGACCTCCGCCAGCGCCGCCGAGTCCACGCTCGGTGCGGCCGCGGAGCAGTCCGGCCGGTACTTCGGTGCCGCCGTCGCGGCCAACAAGCTCAGCGACTCGACGTACGTGAACATCCTCAACCGGGAGTTCAACAGCGTCACCGCCGAGAACGAGATGAAACTCGACGCCACCGAGCCGCAGCAGGGCCAGTTCAACTTCAGCAACGGCGACCGGATCGTCAACCACGCCATCTCCCGCGGCATGGCCGTCCGCGGTCACACCCTCGCCTGGCACTCCCAGCAACCCGGCTGGATGCAGCAGATGGAAGGTGCTCCGCTGCGCCAGGCCATGCTCAACCACGTCACCCAGGTCGCCTCCTACTACCGGGGCAAGATCCACTCCTGGGACGTGGTGAACGAGGCCTTCGCCGACGGCGGTAGCGGTGCCCGACGCGACTCCAACCTGCAGCGCACCGGCAACGACTGGATCGAGGCGGCGTTCCGGGCCGCCCGCGCCGCCGACCCCGGTGCCAAGCTCTGCTACAACGACTACAACATCGACAACTGGTCCTGGGCCAAGACCCAGGCCGCGTACAACCTGGTGCGCGACTTCAAGCAGCGCGGCGTGCCGATCGACTGCGTCGGCCTGCAGTCGCACTTCAACAGCGGCTCGCCGTACCCGTCGAACTACCGCACCACGCTGTCCAGCTTCGCCGCCCTCGGCGTCGACGTGCAGATCACCGAACTCGACATCGAAGGCTCCGGCAGCAGCCAGGCCAACACCTACCGCAACGTGGTGCAGGACTGCCTCGCGGTGTCCCGCTGCACCGGCATCACCACCTGGGGCATCCGGGACTGCGACTCGTGGCGCAGCGGCGGCACCCCGCTGCTGTTCGAGTGCAACGGCAACAAGAAGCAGGCGTACGACTCGACCCTCGCCGCGCTGAACGCCGGCGGCACCCCGCCGCCCACCACGGCCCCGCCGCCGACCACGGCCCCGCCGCCGACCACGGCCCCGCCGCCCACGACGGCCCCGCCGACTTCGCAGCCGCCGGGCGGGGGCGACTGCTCGGCCTCGGTGATCTCGCTCGACCAGTGGCCAGGTGGCTTCGTGGCGAACGTGCGGGTGACCGCCGGGTCCGCCTCGACCAGCAGTTGGACGGTCACCATGACCCTGCCGTCCGGGGCGGCGGTCACCAACGCCTGGAACTCGCAGGCCAGCGGGAGCAGCGGCACGGTGCGCTTCAGCAACGCGCCGTGGAACGGCCAGATCGGTGCCGGACAGTCGACCCAGTTCGGCTTCCAGGGCACCGGCACCGGCAGCGGGATGACCCCGACCTGCAGCGCCGGCTGACGGCTACCACCCCCACGACGGGGCCGGTACGCGGGACACCCGGCGTACCGGCCCCGTCCGGCGTGTGCGGGCCGGCGCGCAGGGGGCGGGGGGGGGGGGGGGGGGGGGGGGGGGGGGGGGGGGGAGGGGGGGGGGGGGGGGGGGGTGTGGGGTGTTTTCGTTATTGGTGTCTTTTTT
>NZ_JBSWXD010000147.1:0-17409 GCF_056160425.1 Micromonospora sp. ABR4_055 | reverse complement strand
AACGGGGTGGCGTGCAACGGTGGCACCACGCCGACGACCGCCCCGCCCACCACGGCGCCGCCGACGACCGCCCCGCCTACCACCGCGCCGCCGCCGACGACGGCGCCCCCGACGTCTCCGCCGCCGGGTGGGCCGCGGGTGGACAACCCGTACGTGGGCGCGGATGTGTACGTGAACCCGATCTGGAGTGCGAACGCGGCGGCTGAGGCGGGTGGTAGCCGGATCGCGGACGAGCCGACGGGTGTGTGGCTGGACCGCACGAGCGCGATCTACGGCAACAACAGCCCGACGACGGGTGACATGGGTCTGGCCGACCATCTGGACGAGGCGGTGCGGCAGGACGCGGCGAACGGTAGCCGTCCGCTGGTCTTCCAGGTGGTGATCTACAACCTGCCGGGTCGCGACTGTGCGGCGTTGGCGTCCAACGGTGAGTTGGGTCCGACGGAGATTGGCGCGTACCGGACGGAGTACATCGATCCGATCGCGGAGATCGTGGGTCGGGCGGCGTACCGGAATCTGCGGATCGTGGCGGTGATCGAGATCGATTCGCTGCCGAACCTGATCACGAACGTGGGCAGCCGGCCGACGGCGACGCCTGAGTGTGACGTGATGCTGGCGAACGGCAACTACGTGACGGGTGTCGGTTACGCGATCTCGCAGCTGGGTGACGTGCCGAACGTGTACAACTACATCGACGCCGGGCACCACGGCTGGATCGGCTGGGAGGACAACTTCGGTCCGACGGCGCAGATCATCGCGCAGGCGGCGAACGCGTCGGGTGCGTCGCCGTCGGATGTGCACGGGTTCATCACGAACACGGCGAACTACTCGGCGTTGCGGGAGCCGTACATCACGGTGGACAGCAACACTCGCCAGTCGTCGTGGATCGACTGGAACAACTACAACGACGAGCTGTCGTTCGCGCAGGCGTTCCGGCAGCGGTTGGTGCAGGCTGGGTTCCCGTCGGGTGTCGGCATGCTGATCGACACGTCGCGTAACGGTTGGGGTGGTTCGGCGCGGCCGACCGGTCCGAGCAACGCCACCGATGTGGACACCCGCGTCGACGAGTCGCGGATCGACCGGCGGTTCCAGAAGGGCAACTGGTGCAACCAGTCGGGTGCCGGTCTGGGCGAGCGTCCGACCGCGGCGCCCGCTTCGGGTATCGACGCGTACGTGTGGATCAAGCCGCCGGGTGAGTCGGACGGGTCGAGCCGGGAGATCCCGAACGACGAGGGTAAGGGTTTCGACCGGATGTGTGACCCGACGTACACGGGTAACCCGCGGAACAACAACAACATGAGTGGTGCCCTGCCGAACGCGCCGGTTTCCGGGCACTGGTTCTCGGCTCAGTTCCAGGAGCTGATGGCGAACGCGTACCCGCCACTGTGACAAGGCTGGACGCTCGACACTGAGCGGGGGGCGGGGGGGGGGAAAGGAAAAGGAACCGACCCCCCCCCTCCCCCCCCCCCCCCCCCCCCCCCCCCCCCCCCCCCCCCCCCCCCCCCCCCCCCGCCCCATTTCGGCCGTTGCCCCTGACGGGTCAGCGCCCAGGTCAGGGCACGGCAGGTCAGGGTACGGTGCGTTCGATCGCTGCGGCACCGTCGTGTTCCAGCTCCTGGCGCGCCCGGTCCACCTGCTCCGGACTGCCGTCGCCACCCTTGGCCACCGCGAGGTCCTCCGCGTCCCACGGCTGCTCGGCGCCGGTCCGTACTCGTGCCGGACCGGACTGGCCGATCGGGGGTTGGAAGTCCGGACTGTCCTGCTCGGTGTCCGGGTCGGTGACCAGCAGCGGTACGGTGGTGTCGTCCTCGACCGCTGCGGCCACTGCTGGTTCCTCCTCCAGCGGCACCCGGCCGATCGCATCCTCGCGGTCCGTCATGGCCGTCCCCTCCCGTCCGAACCGTGGATTCACCGGGTACCCGCGACCGAGGCGGATATGCGCGGATACCGGCCGGCGGAAAACGCGTGACCTCCGGCGCAACTGGCACCGGAGGTCACAGAGATCGGTAGGGTCAGGTTCTGGCGACGGCTCAGTTCGACAGCACCCGGTCCAGCAGATCCCGGTAGCGGCGGACCGCCATCCGCAGTTGCTCGGTGTCCTCCGGACCGGCGTCGGTCCACCCGCCGAGTTCGTCACGCTGCGCGGTCAACGCCGCAGTGAGCGCCTCGACGGCCTCGGTCACCAGGTTCTGTGCCTCGCCCGCCGCGGCGTGCGGGTCGTCGACGAAACGCAGCTGCACGTCGCGCCAGCGGTCCCGGAACGCGTCCGCCTGCTCCGCCGCGAAGATCCCCGCCGGCTCCGGCTGCCCGGTCTGCTGCGCTTCGCCGCCGTCGCCCACCCGTACGGTGTCGTCGTCGCTGGGGTCGCGCGGCTCGTGCAGGCGCTCCGGGCCGGCCATGGCGGAGGCCGCGACCGCGCCGCCGACGGTGGCGGCGCCGAACGCGGTCGGCTGTTCGACCGGCTCGTGGTGGACCGGCTCGTCCCGGTCGGGCGTCGCTATGCCGGAGACGACCTCGGTACGGTCCGGGTCCACGTACCCGTCGCGGTCGTGACCGGCGTCCGGACGGCCCGGTCCGCCGTGCGGGGTGATGACCTCGGTACGTTCGTCGTGCCACTGATCGGTGCGGGTCATGATGTCTCTCCTCAGCGGGTCGAAGCTTCCGTCGGGGTCGAGGCTTGCTCGGTCGGGGTCGAGGCTTGCTCGGTCGCGGTCGAGGTGGGCACGGGGTCCTCCCCGAGCAGTTCGGCGAAGAGCGCCCGGTAGTGCACCACGGCCTGACGCAACTGCTCTGTGCTCGCCTCCCCGCGCTCGTTGGCCAGATGGATCTCGTGCGCCTCGCGGTACCTGCCGAGCGTACGGGCGTGCTCCACGGAGAGCTGAGCCACCTGCTCGTCGTAGTCCCCGGTCGGGTAGCCGAGCTCGGCGATCAGCCGGGTGAGCAGTTCGTCGGCGTCGCCGACCGCGGCGCCGGGTGCGTCGACGAACCGGGTCTGTACGTCGGCCCAGGCGGCGGCGTAACGGGCGCGGGACGTCTCAGCCAACGGGGTCAGGGTCAACTCGGCGTGCCGGCGTTCCCGCTGCCGGAGCTCGCGTTCGGCGGCGCTGCGGCTGTCCTGCTCGGCGACGACCCGGTCGTACTCCGGACCGAAGGTGCCACGCAGGTCGTGGCGCCGCCGCCACCGGGTCCCGAGCAGGGCGAGCGCCGCGAGCGCGACGAGAAGTACGGCGGCGATGAGGACGATCTCGATGGGCGACATGGTTGTTCCTCCTTCTCACCCTGGTATTCCCGCTCGACCCGGAATCTCAATCCAGGTTTGTCACATTTCCTTGACGATCTCGTCGGCATCTGATCCGGATCGCTCGCCGGGATGGTCCGCTGCAGGTCGCGACGACGATCGTGGATGCTGCCGCTTTCGGTACGCTCCGTGCCCACAATCGACCGCTGAGTGCCTCTGGTAGTGCCTGAGCCGTTAATTACGTATCCTTCCGGAGGCGCCGGACACGACTGACCTTCCGCTTACCCGGATCGGTCGGTTCGCATCCGCCGCGCCAGCTCAGCCACCACCGCGCCGGCGAGGTCTGATGAATACCCGCAACTGGTCGATCCGCTCGAAGATCGTTGCGCTGGTCGCTGTCCCGATCGCCGCGCTGCTGGCGCTGTGGATCTTCGCGACGTCGTTGACCATCGGCCCGGCGCTGAGCCTGCTGGGCGCCCAGGCACTGCTCGACGACGTCGGCCGCCCCGGTGAGGCGGTGGTGGCCGAGTTGCAGCGGGAACGCCGGCTCTCCGTGGTGTATCTGTCCCGCGCCGAGGGGCAGAACGCGCTGCGCGCCGGTGACCTGCAGCAGTTGCGCGACCAGTGGGAGGCCACCGACGCGGCGGTCGACGAGTTCCGGCGCTCCGCTCGCGGCGACGAACCGCCGGCGGATCCGGCTGTGCTGGACGAGCGGATCGCGGCGACCCTGTCCGAGTTGGAGCTGCTGCCGTCCGGCCGGGGGTTCATCGAGCGTCGGGAGATGGACGCAGCCGGCGCGCTGGGCCTCTACAGCGGCATCGTCGACACCGCGTTTCAGATGTTCGGGGCGTTGGCCGGGCTGCCGGACAACGAGATCAACCGCCAGGCGCGGGCGTTGACCGACATCGGGCTGGGCCGCGACCTGCTCGGCCGGACCGATGCCCTGCTCGCCGGGGCCTTCGCCGCCGGTGAGCTGACCTCCGCCGGCCACCTGCAGTTGGTGCAGACCGTCGCCAACCAGCGGTTGCTGTTCGACCGGGCGGTGGCCGAGCTGCCCGACCCGGACAGCCGGGCCTACCACCAGCTCGCCGCCGGCGACGACTACACCGGGCTACGGCAGATGCAGGACACGCTGATCGCCGGTGGGCCCACTGAGGACGGGCTGCCGGTATCCGAGTCCCGCTGGCGGGGCAGCTACCAGTTGGTCCAGGAGCAGCTGCGCGACTTCGAGCTGCTCGCCGCCGACGCGCTGGCCGAACGCAGCATGCCGACCGCGATCGCCATTCTGGCCCGACTCGCCGGGGCCGGCCTGGTCGGCCTGGCCGCGGTGATCGTCTCCGTGGTGATCTCGCTGCGGGTCGGCCGGTCGCTGATCCACCGGTTGACCGGGCTGCGCGCCGCCGCTCTGGAGCTGGCCGGCGAGCGGCTGCCCGGGGTGGTCGCCCGGCTACGCCGTGGCGAGGACGTCGACGTGGTCACCGAAGCCCCACCGCTGGAGTACGGCACCGACGAGATCGGCCAGGTCGGGCACGCGTTCAGTGAGGTGCAGCGGACCGCCGTACGGTCGGCCGTCGAGGAGGCGGCGCTGCGTCGTGGGCTGAACGAGACGTTCCTCAACATCGCCCGACGCAGCCAGACGCTGCTGCACCGGCAGCTGGCCGTACTGGACCGGATGGAACGGCGCAGCACCGACCCGACGGAGCTGGAGGACCTGTTCCGGGTCGACCACATGGCGACCCGGATGCGCCGGCACGCGGAGGACCTGGTGATCCTCGCGGGAGCGGCACCGGGCCGGGGATGGCGCAACCCGGTGCCGATGGTCGACGTGATCCGGGGCGCCGTCTCCGAGGTCGAGGACTACGCCCGAGTGCACGTCACGACCGTGGAGGCCGCAGCGGTCGCCGGCCGGGCCGTGGGCGACGTCATCCACCTGCTGGCCGAGCTGATCGAGAACGCCACGTCCTTCTCCCCGCCGCAGACCCGGGTCACCGTAATCGGGCAGAGCCTGCCCAACGGGTACGCGGTCGAGGTCGAGGACCGAGGCCTCGGCATGGAACCGGACTTGATCGAGGACGCCAACCAGCGCCTCGCCGAGTCGCCGAACTTCGACCCGCACAACAGCGCCCGGCTCGGCCTGTTCGTCGTCGCCCAGTTGGCGGCCAGGCACGGCGTACGGGTCCGGCTCCGGCCGTCACCGTTCGGCGGGATCACCGCCGTCACGCTGATCCCGGCGGAGCTGGTGGTGCCCGAGTCCGAGGTGCTGGCGCTGCCGTCCGGTCGGCCACCTACCGCACTGACCACGGTCCGGCAGACTCCCGCGCCGGACGCGCTGGCCACCCTCCGC
Source organism: Micromonospora sp. ABR4_055 (assembly GCF_056160425.1). Taxonomy (NCBI): domain Bacteria; kingdom Bacillati; phylum Actinomycetota; class Actinomycetes; order Micromonosporales; family Micromonosporaceae; genus Micromonospora; species Micromonospora sp. ABR4_055. The sequence goes on along the minus strand of NZ_JBSWXD010000147.1, from coordinate 11,827 downwards.
CCGAGCCCCGAGCCCGCAGCGGAGCCGACCGGGGTTCAGCTGCCGGCCCGACGCCGTCCCACCACCCTGCCGACCCGGCGGTCCAGCGGCGCCGGCGCGACCACCGAGGACGGCCTGCCGCGCCGGGTACGCCAGTCCAGCCTGGCGCCCCAACTGCGCCAGACATCCGATTCGTCCGGGGCCGACGGTCAGCCGCTGCGGGAAGCCCCGCAGCGCTCCCCGCAGGAGGTGCGGTCCCTGATGTCCGCGTTGCAGGCGGGAACCGCCCGGGGCCGGCAGGCGGCCGGCCTGCCGGCGGCCGGCCAGCCGGCTGGTACCGGCGACACGACGCCGATCGTCAACGGCGGCCCGGTGCCGCCGGCCGGCGACGGCACCCCCGGTTCCGGCGACGAGCCGGCTTCCGTGGCATCGGAACCGTCCCCGACCGGGTCGCCCGGCTCGGTCCGGGGCACCGCGACTCCGCCTCCGGGCGCGGTGCTGCCGCCCCCGGCGACGGAAGAGTCGGAGAGGGAGCTGTAGTTGTGCACACCATGCGGCATGCGATGAACCTTGACTGGCTGCTCGACGATCTCGTCGAGCGGGTCCCGACCGCGCAGCAGGCCGTCGTGCTGTCCGCCGACGGGTTGCTGATGGGCGCGTCGCGAGGGCTGACCCGGGAAGGTGCCGAGCACATGGCGGCGATGGCCGCCGGCTTCCAGAGCCTTGCCAAGGGTGCCAGCCGGCACTTCGGGTCGGGCCCGGTACGGCAGACCGTGATCGAGATGGAGTCGGCGTACCTGTTCGTCACCGCGGCCGGGCACGGGGCCTGCCTGGCGGTGCTCAGCGCCGCCGATGCGGACATCGGCCTCATCGCGTACGAGATGGCGATGCTGGTCACCCGGGTCGGGCAGACTCTCAGCACGCCGAGCCGGACACCTGCGGCGCAATCCGATGCGGGGTGACCCGGCCGGACCCCACGACTGGCTGGACTCCGACGCCGGCCCGGTGGTCCGTCCGTACGCGGTGACCGGTGGCCGGGTGCAGCCCACCGGCGCCACCTTCGACCTGCTGGCCTTCGTCGTGGCGAAAGCCCCGGAGGGCGCCGACAGCAGGGTCGCGCTGCAGCCGGAACATCGGCGCATCGTCGGGTTGGCCCAGCAGCCGGTCTCGGTCGCCGACCTGGCGGCCGACCTCGATCTCGCGCTCGGTGTGGTCCGGGTCCTGCTCGGGGACCTGCTCGCCGCCGGACTGATCGCCCTCTACGAACCCCCGGCTTCGGCCACTCACCCCCACGACGACATACTCAAGGCGGTGGTCAATGGACTCCGTGCGCTCTAACCGGCATCAGCCCTCCCGGCGGGTCCCACTCGCGCTGAAGATACTCATCGCGGGCGGTTTCGGCGTCGGGAAGACCACCCTGGTCGGCGCGGTCAGTGAGATCCGGCCGCTGCAGACCGAGGAGGTGCTGACCAGCGCCAGCCTGGGCACCGACGACACGTCCTGGGTGGAGGGCAAGAACACCACGACCGTCGCGATGGACTTCGGCCGGATCACCATCAACGATGATCTGCAGGTCTATCTGTTCGGTACGCCGGGTCAGGACCGGTTCTGGTTCCTCTGGGACGAGTTGGCGTTCGGCGCGCTCGGTGCGGTGGTGCTGGCCGACACCCGTCGGCTCGCCGACTGTTTCCCGTCGGTCGACTACTTCGAGCAGCGGGGCACGCCGTTCGTGGTCGGGGTCAACTGTTTCGAGGGGGCGCAGCAGTTCAGTCAGGACTCGGTGCGCCGTGCGCTCGACCTCGACCCGGATGTGCCGATCGTGCTGTGCGACGCCCGCAACCGTGGCTCGGGCAAGACGGTGCTGATCGCATTGGTCGAGCATGTGGCCTACCTGCGTGGTCAGCCGGTGCCGGCGGGCTGACCTGCCGCCGGGTGCCGGCCGGTGTCGACCAGCACGACATCCAGCCGGCGCGGCCCGTGTACCGTTCCCGCAAATGGCGACGGGCCGCTTCGGCCAGCGCCGCCGGGTCGTCGGTGAGGGTGGTTAGATCGACGCCGGGCATCCGGCGGGCGAAGATCTCCCGAATCTGCGTCCGGTTGTAGTGGATCGCCGGGACCAGGATGTGCGACGGCGTGTCCCCGGCCAGCTGGACGATGAGCTCGGCGAGGTCGGTCTCGATAGCTTCAATGCCGGCCGCCGCGAGGGTCTTGAGGACCTGGTCTGCGCCGGTCCGTCGGACCAGGTCGGTCACCACCCGGCCCGCCTCGGCCGCGTCCCGTGCCCAGTGCACCTGGGCCCCCGCGGCGGTGGCCGCCGCCTCGAATTCGGCGAGCAGTTCGGGCAGGCGGGCCAGCCCGTCGTCCTTGACCGCAGCCCCGGCGGCCCGCAGCGCCTCCCAGCCCGCCAGCTCGGCGACCATCCGTTCCCGTTCGCCGCGGATGGTGCGGGTGGCCCGGTGCAGGTTGGCGCGCAGTGGGCATTGTCCAGCTCGCGGGCCGCCGCAGCGGGAAACGGCAACCGGGCGGTCACGTGCCGGTGCTGGCGTTGGTGCTGGTCAATGCGGCTCCTCCGCTGTGCCGGCCAGGATCTGCGCGTAGTGCACCGCCCGTACCGGGCTGCGGGACCGGGTCAGCCCGCCGCCGATGTGCGCCAGGCACGAGTTGTCGGTCGCCGCCAGGTAGTGGGCGCCGGTGCCGCGTACCGCCCGGCACTTGTCGGCCAGCATCGCGCTGGAGACAGCGGCGTTGCGCATCGCGAAGGTACCGCCGAAACCGCAGCACTCCTCGGCGTCCGGCAGGTCGATCAGGTCGATCCCGCGGACCGCACGCAGTAGCCGCAGCGGCCGGTCACCCAGCCGCAGCATTCGCAGCCCGTGGCAGCTCGGGTGGTAGTTGACCGGGTGCGGGAAGGCGGCTCCGGCGTCGGTGACGCCGAGCACGTCGACCAGTAGTTCGGATAATTCGTACACCCGGGGTCGTAGCTCCTCGACCGCGGCGGCGAGCGCCGGGTCGTCGGCGGCCAGTCGCGGGTACGCGTCGCGGACCATCGCCACGCACGAACCGGACGGCGCGACCACCACCGGATGGTCGCGGAACGTCTCGACGAACCGGCGTACCAGGGGTATCGCCTCGGCCCGGTACCCGCTGTTGCCGTGCAGTTGCCCGCAGCAGCTCTGGTCGAGTGGAAAGTCGACGGTGTGCCCGAGCCGTTCCAGCAACTGCACGACGGCCCGCCCGGTGCCCGGGTAGAGCACGTCGTTGAGGCAGGTGACGAAGAGTGCGACACGCATCGGTCAGCCCTGCCGGAAGAAGGAAAGGTGGCGTTGCCGGGCGGCGAGCAGATGCTCGCGCACCGCTGTCTCCGCCCGGTCCGGGTCGCCGGACGCCACCGCGTCGACGATCCGGTGGTGCTCGGCCCCGCTGGTGCGGTAGTGGGTGGGCGGGAAGTGCAGCCGGAACAGGTGCAGGTGCGGCCTGAGGCGGACGACCGCGTCGTGCAGCATCCGGTTGCCGGACTGTTCGGCGAGCAGGTTGTGGAACCGGGCGTCCTGGGCGGTGAAGGCGGCGATACTCGCGTAGCCCTGCGCGCCGGGTACCGGACCGGGCAGGTCGGCGGCCCCGCGGAGCAGTTCGAGGCCGGCCGGCTCGGCGGTCGCCGACCGGGCGGCGGCCCGTCGGGCGGCGGCGGTCTCCAGGATCAGCCGCATCTCGACGAGTTCGTCGAACTCGTCGTGGGTAAGCAGCGGCGTGGCGGTGTATCCGACCAGCGGGCGCTTGCGGACCAGCCCGTCGGCTTCCAGCCGGGCGAGCGCCTCGCGCACCGGGGTGGGGGAGACCCGCAGGTCGCGGGCCAGGGCGTCGATGTTGATCCGGGCGCCCGGGGCGACCACGTGGTCCATCACCTGGGCGCGGACGGTCTCGTACACGTCATCGGTGAGGGTGAGACGACGCGCTGGCCGCACGGGACCCCTCCTCGGTGCTCGACCTGCGGGCTGTCGACCTGGTTGCTTGGCCCGGCAGCGGGTAGATCAAAGATCCTATAGGATCGCTCGAGTTGAATCGAGTGTCCGACGCCGGCGGCCCGGGCTCCGGCCCGGCCCGGCCGACGCGGATGGCGGAAGGGAGTCCGGTGCGCGCAGTGGAGCTGAATCCGGCGGCGGAGACGATCTACCTCGGCTGCTACACGGCCGAGGGCGGTGGGAACGGGGCCGGGGTGATGGTCGCCCGACGGGATCCGGCGACCGGCCAGCTCAGCGAGCCGACGCTGGCCGCCGAGTGCGCCTCGCCGTCGTTCCTCGCCCGGCACCCGTACCGTCCGGTGCTGTACGCGGTCAACGAGTTGGCCGCGGGCACCGTCAGTGCCTGGTCGGTGCACGGCGACCGGCTGCGTCCGCTGGGCAGTCGCTCCACCGGCGGGTCGAGCCCGTGTCACCTGGCGTTCGCCGCGACGGGTGGGCATCTGGTCAGCGCGAACTACGTCAGCGGCAGCGTCGCGGTGCATCCGGTCGACGACGACGGGGCGCTGCTACCGCGTACCGATCTGCAGGCACATTCGGGCACTGGGCCGCGACCCGACCGGCAGGCGGGTCCGCACGCCCACATGGTCTCCCCGGACCCGGACGGTGCCGGACTGTACGTCGTCGACCTGGGCACCGACGCCGTGCACCGCTACCTGCTCGACCCGGCGACCGGCACGCTGACCGAGCCGGACCCGGCCGTGGCGGCGACGCCGGGCAGCGGCCCTCGGCATCTCGCCCGGCACCCCGACGGCCGGTGGGCCTATCTGGTGGGGGAGCTGGATGCCAGCGTGACGGCGTACGAGATCGACGGGGCCGGCGGGCTGACCGAGCGCGCCCGGGTGCCGGCGAGCGAGTCGTCCGCCGGTGCGGCCGGAGGGGCGCAGCCCGCCGAGATCGCGGTCGGGCCGGGCGGCCGGTACCTCTACGTCGCCAACCGTGGCCCGGACACCGTCGCGGTCTTCTCCCTGGCCGCCCCCGACCAGCCGAGGTACCTCGCCGAGGTGCCCACCGGCGGCCACTGGCCGCGCCACTTCACGATCGTCGGCGACCATCTGTACATCGCCAATGAGCGGTCGGGCTCGGTGGGCGTGTTCGGGATCGACCCGTCGGACGGGGTGCCGGCCCCGGTCGGCGACCCGGTTGCGGCGCCGACGCCGACCTGCGTCCTGCCGGGTTTCTGAGGACTGTGCGGCTGATGCCTGGCTCGTGATGCGGCGGGCTGTTTGTCGAGGTCGACAGCATCCTGCCGGACTTCTCGAAGCGTACGGAAGTGGCGTGGCTACCTGAAGTCACCACTTTCCCTTTAAGTGTTTCTCCTCCGTAACTTTCGTCCGAACGTACCTGGCACGATGCCCTGCTCATCCGGAGTATGGGACCGTGCCAGGCCGCCATCGGATGCGACGTCGAGTTCGCGGAGCCAGCGCCATCGCAGCGGCGATGGCGCTGGTCGTCGTCACCACCGGGGTCTGGTTCGGCTACCAACGTCTCGCCGCCGAGTCCTGCTCCGGGGCGCTGCCGCTGGTCGTCTCCGCCGCGCCGGAGATCGCGCCCGCCGTGCAGGCGGCGGCGGATCGTTGGCGGGCCGACAGCGGCGCGGTCGGTGACACCTGCGTCGCGGTCGAGGTCACCGCATCCGACCCGGTCGACGTGGCCGCTGTGGTGGCCGGGCAGCACGGTGTCGCGCTGGCCGGGGTCGGCCAGGCCAGCGGTACGGCGATTGCGCCGGACGTGTGGGTGCCCGATTCGTCCACCTGGCTGCTCCGGCTGAGTTCACTGGCCCCCGGGTTCACCCCGGCCAACAACGAGTCGGTGGCCCGCAGCCCGGTGGTGGTCGCGATGCCCGAGCCGGTGGCGACCAACCTGGGCTGGCCCGACCAGCAGCTGACCTGGACCGACCTGCTGCAGCAGATCACCACCGGCACCGAGCTGAGGACCGGCATCGTCGAACCGACCCGCGATGCGGCCGGGTTGTCCGGCCTGCTCGCCCTCGGTGAGGCGGCCGGCGAGGCAGGCGCGAACGCGCAGCAGGCGACCACGGCGGCGCTGCGTGCCCTGGCCACCGGCCGGTCCGCGCTGCGGGAGGACCTGATTGCCCGCTTCCCCCGCTCGGCTGATCCCGCGTCGGTCGCCTCCGCGCTCGGTGCCGCCGCCCTGTCCGAGGAGGACGTGATCGAGTACAACGCCGCGCAGCCGCCGATCGCGCTCGCGGCGCTGTACCTGGAGCCGGCGCCGATGTCGCTCGACTACCCGTACGCGGTGCTGCCCGGTGCCGACCCGGCGACAGCGGCGGCGGCGGCCGGCTTCTACTCGGTGCTGACCGGTGCCGGGTTCCGAAACCGGCTCGGTGACCAGGGGCTACGGGCGCCGGACGGCACCTGGGGTGCCGGCTTCAGCGCCCCCCAGGGAGCACCCAGTCCGGCCGGCACCGCTCCGGCGACCGTCACCCCGGACTCCGGCGGTACGGCGGCCGGTGGTTTGGACCCGGTGGTGATCGACCGGACCCTCGCGACCTGGACGTCGGTCACCCTGCCCGCTCAGATGCTCGCGGTGATCGACGTCTCCGGTTCGATGCTGGAGCCGGTGCCCACCGCGGACAACGTCACCCGCGCCGACCTCACCCGGGAGGCGGCCCGCCGAGGACTCGGTCTGTTCGACGATTCGTGGGCCCTCGGACTGTGGATCTTCTCCACTCAGTTGGACGGCGAGCAGGACTGGCGGGAGCTCGTCCCGATCAGCCCGTTGAGTAGCCGTCGGGCCGAGCTGGAAGCGGCGCTGTCGGAGGTCGTGCCGAAGCGAAACGGGAATACCGGTTTGTACGACACGACGCTCGCCGCTTATCTGACGATGCAGGACGAATGGGCAGCCGGGCGTGTCAACTCGGTGGTCATCTTCACTGATGGTAGGAACGAGGACGACAGCGGGTTGACCCAGGATGAGCTGTTGGCCGAGCTGGCCGAGGTGGCTGATCCACAGCGGCCCATCCAGGTGATCTACATCGGCATCGGCGACGGAGTGAGTCAGGAGGAACTGGAGTCGATCACCAATACCACCGGCGGCGGGGTGTTCGTAACCGAGGATCCGGCCAACATCGGTGACATCTTGCTCAAGGCGATCGCTCTCCGCCCGACAACCGTGCGCTGAGTCGGTGTTGTGGCGGTTTGAGGGGTTATGTCGAGCCATCGAGTGACTGAGGGTTGTGAAATGGCTCCATATAGTACCTCTAATGTGGAAGCCCTCTGGCCGACTGACGGTAATCTGTCGCAAGCTTCGGCCCTGCCGGATGGTGGGCCAAGATATCGGGGTGCCGTGGCACCACCGGTACCAACGACGGGCCAGCGAGGTGCCCGGGGTCTGCGTCGACTCGAGCAAGCTGGGGAGGGCTAGTGACGTCGGCGACTTTGGTCAACGCTGCGGTGGTGCAACCGGAACCCACACCGGGAGCGCCCACCGCAGCGCTGCACGCGCGACAGCGTGCCTACATTCGGGCGATCGCAGCCCTTGACATCGGCGTGCTCTGCGCCGCCGTGCTGGCCGGCTACCTGGTGCGTTTCGGTGCAGAGGAAGCCACCGGAGCGGATCTACCCTACGTCCTGACGACCCCCTGCCTGATGGTCGCGTGGCTGGCCTCGCTGAAGTTGCTGCGCTGCTACGACGACCGGGTGCTCGGCTACGGCGCCGACGAGTACCGGCGGGTGATCACCGCCAGCCTTCGGCTCGCCGGCACCGTGGCGATCATCGGCTACGTCGCCAACGTCGGGATCAGCCGGGGCTTCCTGGCGGTGGCCTTCGCGGTCGGCACGGTCGGTCTGGTCGCCGGACGGTTCGGTGCCCGCAAGTACCTGCACCGTCAGCGGGCCACCGGGACGGGGTGGTTCCGCAAGGTGCTGGTGGTCGGGGACACCCCGCACGTGCTGGAGCTGGTGCACACCCTGCGGCGGGAGCCGTACGCAGGCTACCGGGTGGTCGGCGCCTGCATCCCGGACGCACTGCTGGCCCCGGTGCCGCAGCGGCTCGGTGACGTGCCGGTCGCCGGTTCGTTCCGCAACATCCCGGACGCCGCCGCCGCCACCGGCGCCGACACCGTCGCGGTCACCGCGTCGGGGGAGCTGACCGCCACCCGGCTGCGCCGGCTCGGCTGGCAACTGGAGGGCACCGGCATCGACCTGGTGCTGGCCCCGGCGCTGACCGACGTGGCCGGCCCGCGGATCCACACCCGGCCGGTCGCCGGGCTGCCGCTGATCCACGTCGAGGCACCCGAGTTCCGGGGCACCCGCAAGCTGGTCAAGGGCTTCGTCGACCGGTCGGTGTCGCTGCTGGCGGTGACCCTGCTGCTGCCGATCCTGACCCTGCTTGCCCTGGCGATCAAGATCGACAGCCGGGGCCCGGTCATCTTCAAGCAGGTCCGGGTCGGCCAGGGCGGGCGGGAGTTCCACGTCTACAAGTTCCGCACGATGGTGGTCGACGCCGACAAGCTGCTCGCCGAGCTGGCGGCCAAGAACGAAACCGACGGGCTGATGTTCAAGATGCGCGACGACCCGCGTATCACCCGCGTCGGCAGGTTCCTGCGCAAGTACTCGCTCGACGAGCTGCCACAGCTGGCCAACGTACTGTTCGGCCACATGAGCCTGGTCGGGCCGCGACCGCCGCTGCCGTCGGAGGTGGCCCGCTACGACGGCGACGTCGCCCGCCGGCTGCTGGTCAAGCCCGGAATGACCGGCCTGTGGCAGGTCAGCGGCCGGTCCGACCTGTCCTGGGAGGACGGCATCCGGCTCGACCTCTACTACGTGGAGAACTGGTCGCTGGCCAGCGATCTGACCATCCTGTGGAAGACCTTCGGCGCGGTCGTCAACGGCCGCGGCGCGTACTGACCTGGGCTGCGGTACCTACTCTCCTCGGCTACGGGCGGGCTCTGCTGGCCGTTGGCGTAAGCCAGCGGCCAGCCAGGGGGCTGGGTGGTCGCGTACCGCCCGGACCACCGCGCCGGCCGCGCCGGTCGCCGCCGCTTCGGCGCCGAGCAGCGAGGCCCGGACGGTCACCGGTGACCAGCCGACGGTCAGCACCCGTCGACCTATCTCCGCCTCGACGGCCGGCGACAGCCATGGGGCCAGCGGTGCGTAGATGCCACCGAGCACGATGGTCTGCACATCCAGCAGGTTGACCACCCCGGCGAGCACCACACCGAGCGCGGCGGCCGCCGCCGTCAACGCGCGGCGCACCTGTGGCTCGGAGCCTGCCGCCCGCTCGGCGACCTGGCGCAGCGCCTCGGTGGCGGTCAGCCCCTGCCCGGCCAGGCCGGCCGAGCGCAGGATCGCCTCCTGACCGGCGTACTGCTCGAGACAGCCGCGTGCCCCGCAGCGGCAGCTCGGTCCGTCCGGCCGGACCGCGAGGTGGCCGAGCTCGCCGCTCCACCCCCGGGTGCCCCGGAACAGGCGACCGTCCAGCACGATCCCGGCACCGATGCCGATCTCGCCGGAGACGTAGACGAAGTCGGCCGGCGCACCGTGGCGGGCGTGCAGCTCACCCAGGGCGGCGAGGTTGGCCTCGTTGTCCACGGTCAGCGGTACGCCGGCGAGCGGGCTGCCGGCGGCGGCCAGCACGGCCGGAGCGTCCACGTCGTGCCAGCCGAGGTTCGGCGCGAGCCGGACGAGCCCGTCCCGGGTCACCAGCCCGGGTACGGCCAGCGCGGCGCCGGCGAGCGGGAGATCGCGCGCCTGCGGCGCGGTGAGCACCTCGCCGGCCAGCGCGGCGAGCCGGGCCAGCACCAGCTCCGGCGGGTGTGGCCGTTGATCCGCCGGTAGCACCGCCCGATGGCGTACCGTTCCGGACAGATCCACCAGGCAGGCGGCCAGGTAGTCGACGTTGATCTCCAGGCCGAGACCGGCGGGCCCGTCGGCGGCGAGCGTCAGGCCGGTGGCCGGTCGGCCGGCCCCGGTCCGGGGCACCGGTGCGACCTCGGTGAGCAGGCTTCCACCGATCAACTCGTCGACGAGGGCCGAGACGGTGGCCCGGGTCAGCCCGGTCGTCGCGGCGATCTCGGCGCGGGACGGTGGGCGAGTGGCGGCGGCGACCTGGCGGAGCACCAGGCCGAGGTGGTGCTCGCGCAGGCCAGCCTGGCGGAGCGGGGATTCTGGCGTGCGCATGGCCTTGACAATGCCACACGTCGGGAAAATAATTCAATCACTAAACAAATCTGTCGTGTTACGCGGAGGTCACCATGACAGTCCAGCCCACGCCGGCCGACAAATTCTCCTTCGGGCTCTGGACCGTTGGATGGCAGGCCCGCGACCAGTTCGGCGACGCCAGCCGGGGCCCGCTCGACGCCGTCGAGGCGGTGCACCAGCTCGCCGACCTCGGCGCGTACGGCATCACCTTCCACGACGACGACCTGATCCCGTTCGGCTCCGACCCGGCCAGCCGCGACCAGCACATCGCCCGGTTCCGCAAGGCACTGGAGGAGACCGGCCTGGTGGTGCCGATGGTCACCACCAACCTGTTCGGCCACCCGATCTTCAAGGACGGCGGCTTCACCAGCAACGACCGCTCCATCCGGCGGTTCGCGCTGCGCAAGGTGCTGCGCAACATCGACCTCGCCGCCGAGCTCGGCGCGAAGACCTTCGTCATGTGGGGCGGCCGGGAAGGCTCCGAGTACGACCACGCCAAGGACATCCGGGCCGCGCTCGACCGCTACCGCGAGGCCGTCGACCTGCTCGGCCAGTACGTCCTCGACCGCGGCTACGGCCTGCGCTTCGCCATCGAGCCCAAGCCCAACGAGCCGCGCGGCGACATCCTGCTGCCCACCGTCGGCCACGCCCTGGCGTTCATCTCCAGCCTGGCCCACCCGGAGCTGGTCGGCCTCAACCCCGAGGTCGGCCACGAGCAGATGGCCGGGCTCAACTTCACCCACGGCATCGCCCAGGCCCTGTGGCACGGCAAACTGTTCCACATCGACCTCAACGGCCAACGCGGCGTCAAGTTCGACCAGGACCTGGTCTTCGGCCACGGCGACCTGCTGAACGCGTTCTCCCTGGTCGACCTGCTGGAAAACGGCGGCCCCGACGGCACCCCCGCCTACGACGGCCCCCGGCACTTCGACTACAAGCCCTCGCGCACCGAGGACTACACCGGCGTGTGGGCGTCGGCCGCCGCCAACATGCGCACGTACCTGCTGCTCAAGGAGCGGGCCGCCGCGTTCCGGGCCGACCCCGAGGTGCAGGAGGCTCTCGCCGCCAGCAAGGTTCCGGACCTGGCCGTACCCACCCTCAACCCGGGCGAGACCTACACCGACCTGCTCGCCGACCGGGCCAGCTTCGAGGACTTCGACCCGGAGGCCGTCGCCGAGCAGGGCTTCCACTTCGTCCGCCTCAACCAGCTCGCCGTCGAGCACCTGCTCGCCGCCCGCTGACCCCGTACCGTTCAGCGCGAACCCGCCCGACCCCCGCATGGAGGCCCAGCCGTGACCCTCGTCGCCGGCGTCGACTCGTCGACCCAGTCGTGCAAGGTGGTGATCCGCGACGCGGACACCGGAAAGCTGGTCCGTGAGGGCCGGGCGGCGCACCCGGACGGCACCGAGGTGCACCCGGACGCCTGGTGGACGGCGCTGCAACAGGCCGTCGACTCCGCCGGCGGGCTGGACGACGTGGCCGCCGCCGCCGTCGCCGGCCAACAGCACGGCATGGTCTGCCTGGACGAGGCCGGCCAGGTGGTCCGGCCGGCCCTGCTGTGGAACGACACCCGCTCGGCCGGTGCCGCCGCCGAACCGATCAAAAAGGTCGGCAGCGACCCCCCCGGCCGGCAAGCCTCGGCGGACGAAGTCGGCCTGTTTTCTTGTG
>NZ_JBSWXD010000146.1:0-17595 GCF_056160425.1 Micromonospora sp. ABR4_055 | reverse complement strand
CTGTCAGGGCGCCGGTGCCCCGGCCGAAGCTGCCGGCGACCGCGACGCCGACGCTGGCCCCGGCCGGAGCGTGCGCGGCCAGCCAGGGGGCGACCGCCCCGGCGCCGAGCACCTCGCCGGCCAGGTCGAAGCCGGCTTCGGCCTCCGGCTCGACGGCGTCGAGGTACTGGTAGAGCCGGTCCCGCAGGATCCGGAACTGCAGGGTGTCGAAGACCTGGTGGACGGCTTCCCGGTCCCACCCGGTCCACCGAGAGTCGGCCGGGGTGAGCGGTAGATCCAGATCAGCCACCAGACAGTTGAGCTCGTAGTTGCGGATCACGTCGGCGAGCCGCTCCCGCAGGCTCTCCCCCGCCTTGCCCTTGATCTTGTCGGCCTGGGCGATCACCCCGTCCAGGCCGCCGTACTGGCTGATCCACTTGGCGGCGGTCTTCGGACCGACGCCGGGCACCCCGGGAAGGTTGTCGCTGGACTCGCCGACCAGCGCGGCCAGGTCGCGGTAGTGGCCCGGCCCGACGCCGTAGCGGGCGGTGACCGCCGACGGATCCATCCGGGCCAGGTCCGACACACCCTTACGCGGGTAGAGCACGGTGGTCCGGTCGTCGACCAGCTGGAAGGCGTCCCGGTCGCCGGTGCAGATCAGCACCTGCATGCCGGCGTCGCGCCCCTGGCTGGCCAGGGTGGCGATGACGTCGTCGGCCTCGTAGTTGTCCTTGGTGACGTACGGGATGCGCAGCGCGGCCAGGACCTCCTGCACCAGGCTGACCTGGCCGGCGAAGTCGGCGGGGCTCTCCGAACGGCCGGCCTTGTACTCGGCGTACCGCTCGGTGCGAAACGACCGGCGGGACACGTCGAAGGCGACCACGATGTGGGTCGGCCGCTCGTCGCGCAGCACGTTGATCAGCATCGAGGTGAAGCCGTAGACCGCGTTGGTCGGCTGGCCGGTGCTGGTGGAGAAGTTCTCCACGGGCAGCGCGAAGAACGCCCGGTAGGCCAGCGAATGGCCGTCGAGCAGCAGCAGGCGGGGCGCGTCGTCGGTCACGTCAAGCGACTCTAGTCGTGGGGTACGACACCGCGCCGGGCGGCTCGCGCCGGGCGCGGCGGCCTCGCGCCGGGCCCGAGGTCACCGCACCTCGCGCGAGGTCACAGCACCTTGCTGAGGAAGGCCCGGGTCCGGTCGTGCCGCGGATCGGCCAGGACCTGCCGGGGTACGCCCGACTCGACCACCACCCCGCCGTCCATGAAGACCAGCGAGTCACCGACCTCCCGGGCGAAACCGATCTCGTGGGTCACCACGATCATCGTCATCCCGTCCCGGGCCAGGTCCCGCATCACGTCCAGCACCTCACCGACGAGTTCCGGGTCCAGCGCGCTGGTCGGCTCGTCGAACAGCATCAGCTTGGGCCGCATGGCCAGCGCGCGGGCGATGGCCACCCGCTGCTGCTGCCCACCGGACAGCTGCCCCGGGTAGGCGCCCGCCCGGTCCGCCAGGCCCACCCGGTCGAGCAGCGCCGCCGCCAGCTCACGGACCGCCGGCCGGGGCTGGCGGCGGACCCGCAGCGGCGCTTCCATCACGTTGTCCAGCGCGGTCATGTGCGGGAACAGGTTGAACCGCTGGAACACCATGCCGATCTGCTGGCGCTGCGCGGCCACCTCCCGGGCGGGCAGCTCGTGCAGTCTGCCGCGCCGCTGCCGGTAGCCGACCAGTTCCCCGTCCACCCGGATCCGCCCGGCGTCGATCTTCTCCAGGTGGTTGATGCAGCGTAGGAAGGTCGACTTGCCGGAGCCGGACGGCCCGATCACGCAGCACACCTCACCGGGCCGGACCGCCAGGTCCACCCCGGTGAGCACGTCGACCGGGCCGAACGACTTGTGCACGTTCTCGGCGTGCACCATCAGGGTGTCCGACCCGGCGGGCGGCGTGGTCATCAGGTCCCCTTCGCAGCAACGGTGCCGAAGCCGCGGGAGAACCGCCGTTCGACGAAGGACTGGCCGACCATCAGCACGCTGGTCAGCGCCAGATACCACAGGCAGGCGGCGACCAGCATCGGGAAGACCTGGAAGGTCCGCGAGCCGACCGCCGACAGTTGGAAGAACAGCTCGTTGGTGACCGGTACGAAGGCCAGCAGCGAGGTGTCCTTGAGCATCGCGATGGTCTCGTTTCCGGTCGGCGGCACGATCACCCGCATCGCCTGGGGCAGCACCACCCGACGCAGGGTCAGACCCTGACTCATGCCGAGCGCGGCGCACGCCTCGGCCTGGCCTGGGTCGACCGAGCCGATGCCGGCGCGGACGATCTCCGCCATGTACGCGGCCTCGGACAACGCCAGCCCGAGCAGGCCGGCGACGAAACCACTGATCGCGGTACGGGCGTCGAAGCCCCAGATCCGGGCCTCGAAGTCGGTGATGCCGAACAGCGCGCCGAGTTGACGGTCGAACGGCAGCCCGAACTCCAGCCGCTCCCAGAGGATGCCGAGGTTGCCGAAGAGCACCAGCAGCACCACCCGGGGTACCGCCCGGAAGAACCAGGTGTAGAGCCAGGCGACGCCGGCCAGGACCGGGTTGCCGGACAGGCGCATCACCGCGACCAGCACCCCGAGCGCGACGCCGATCACCATCGCGAGCAGGGTCATCGTGATGGTGGTCCGCACGCCTTCGACGATCGGCGGCCGGAACATGTTGTCGACCATGAACGTCCACTGGAACCGGTCGTTGGTGACCAGCAGGTGGACGAACATCGCGGCGAGTACGCCGAGCACGCCGACCGCCAACCAGCGGCCCGGCCGGCGCACCGGCACCGCCCGGATCGCCTCGGGTCGGTCACGTGCCGGCTCCGGCGAACCCGACTCGGGCGCCGGCCGCCCGGATGGGAGTGCCTCCCCGGACGGCGTCACGCCGTCCGGGGAGGAAGGGTTGTCCGCGGACATCGGCAGCCGGGGCTCAGGGGTTGACGGCCGGGTCGGTGATTCCGCCCGCCTCGACGCCCCAGTTGCTCAGCGCCTGCTCGTAGCCGCCGTCGGCGATGATCGCGTCGAGCGCTTCGGCCAGGGCGTCAGCGAACCCGGCCTGGTCCTGGGCGACCACATAGCCGTACGGCGCCGAGTCGTAGATGTCACCGGACAGTTCCAGTTCGCCGTTGGTCTGCTGGACCGCGTACGCGCAGACCGGCGAGTCGGCCAGCATGGCGTCGTTCTTGCCGGAGACCACCGAGGTGGTCGCCTGGTCCTGCCCCTGGAACTGTTCGATGACGATCTCGGGGTCGCCGGCGTCGACGCACGCCGCCGAGCGGGCCTCGATGTCCTCCACCTGCACGGTGCCGGCCTGGACCGCCACCCGCTTGCCGCAGGCGGCGTCCGGGTCGACCGGTTCCCCGGCCCGTGACGCCCATTGGGTGCCGGCCGAGAAGTAGGACACCATGTCGACCTGGGCCTTGCGCTCGTCGTTGATGGTGAACGAGGAGACCCCGATCTCGTACTTGCCGGACATCACCCCGGGGATGATGTCGTCGAACTGGCTGGGCACGTACTCGGTGGTCAGACCGAGCTTGCCCGCGACGGTGTTGAACAGGTCGACGTCGAACCCGATGACGGTGCTGCCGTCGGTGTCGAGGAACTCCGCCGGAGCGTAGGTCGCGTCGACGCCGACCAGGATCTTGCCGTCGGCCTTGATCTCGTCGGGGACGAGCGCGGCCAGCTCGTCGTCGGCCGACGCGCTCGGCGCGTCGCCGCCGGGCTGTTCGACGCTGTCCTGCTCACCGCAGCCGGCGACGGCCAGCAGCAGAGCGAGCGCCCCGGCGATGCCGGCGGCGGCCCGCCGGATCCGGTGATGTGAGGTGGTCACGTTTCCTCCGAGGGGGTGGTCGGGTCGTACCGGTGCCGGGTCAGGCGACACCGAGGTACGCCTCCTTGACGGCCGGGTCGTGCAGCAGGTCGGCGCCGGTGCCGGACTTGACGATCCGACCGGTCTCCAGCACGTACGCACGGTGCGCCCGGGACAACGCCTGTTGGGCGTTCTGCTCAACCAGCAGGACCGTGGTGCCCTGCTGGTTGATTTCCACGATGATGTCGAAGATCTGCTGGATCAGCATCGGGGCGAGCCCCATCGACGGCTCGTCGAGCAGCAGCAGCTTCGGTCGGCTCATCAGCGCGCGGCCCACGGCGAGCATCTGCTGCTCGCCGCCGGACAGCGTGCCGCCGTGCTGCCTGCGACGCTCGGCCAGCCGGGGGAACAGGCCCAGCACCCGGTCCAGGTCGGCGGCGATACCGGCGCGGTCGCGCCGGGTGTACGCCCCCATGTCGAGGTTCTCCAGCACCGTCATGCCGGGGAAGATCCCCCGGCCCTCAGGCGCCTGGCACAGTCCGCGCCGGACCCGCAGGTCGGCCCGGAGCTTGGAGATGTCCTCGCCGTCGAAGGTAATCCGCCCGGCGGCGATCGGCCGGATGCCGGAAATCGCACGCATGGTGGTGGACTTGCCGGCACCGTTGGCACCGATCAGTGCAACGATCTCGCCCTCGTTCACCGTCAGGCTGATGCCGTGCAGCGCCTGGATCCGCCCGTACAGCAGGCTGACGTCGTCGATCTCAAGCAGCATCGTCGGGCACTCCCAGATAGGCGGCGATCACCCGGTGATCGTCCCGCACCTCGGCGGGCAGACCTTCGGCGATCTTCTTTCCGAACTCCAGCACCACGATCCGGTCGGTGACCCCCATGACCAGACGCATGTCGTGCTCGATCAGCAGCACGGTGACGCCCCGGTCGCGGATCTGCCGGATCAGTTGGAGCAGCTCCTCCTTCTCTGCCGGGTTGAATCCGGCCGCCGGCTCGTCGAGGCAGAGCAGCACCGGGCTGGTGGCCAGCGCCCGGGCGATCTCCAGCCGCCGCTGTTCGCCGTACGACAGGTTGCGGGCCATTTCGTCGATCCGGTGCCCGATGCCGACGAAGTCCAGCAGGTCGCGGGCCTTCTCCCGGCCGTCACGTTCCTCGCGCCAGTGCCTCGGCAGCCGCAGCATCGCCGAGACGACGCTGGTCTTGTGGTGGGCGTCCGCGCCGACCTGGACGTTCTCCAGGGCGGTCATCTCGGGAAAGAGCCGGATGTTCTGGAACGTCCGGGCCATGCCCATCTTGGTGATCTGGTGACGCTTCTTGCCGGTGATCCGCTGACCGCGGAACCGGATCTCGCCCTCGGTGGGCCGGTAGATGCCGGTCATCGCGTTGAAGCAGGTCGTCTTGCCGGCCCCGTTCGGACCGATCAGGCCGAGGATCTCGCCCT
The DNA here is from genome assembly GCF_056160425.1 of Micromonospora sp. ABR4_055. Taxonomy (NCBI): domain Bacteria; kingdom Bacillati; phylum Actinomycetota; class Actinomycetes; order Micromonosporales; family Micromonosporaceae; genus Micromonospora; species Micromonospora sp. ABR4_055. Next base: position 12,329 of record NZ_JBSWXD010000146.1, on the reverse strand, counting down.
TGTAGAGGGTGAAGTCCACGTCGTCCAGGGCGACCACACCGCCGAAGCGCAGCGTGACGTGGTCGACCTCGAGCAGGGGTTCGCGGGTCACGGCGGTCGGGCCGGTCCCGGTCGCTTCGGTGTCAGCCACCGACGGCCACCTCCTTACGGCGGTCCTTGAACTCGGCGGATCGTCGCCGGTTGGCGATCAGGCCCTGCGGTCGGAAGATCATCATGACGACGAGAGTCAGGCCGAAGACCAGGAACCGGTACTCGTAGAGCTCGACGCCGAACAGCTCGATGCCCCGGAAGCGTTCGATCAGGTACGCCACCAGGCCGCCACCGACGATCGCGCCGACGATGTTGCCGGAGCCGCCGAGGATCACCGCGGCCAGGATGATGATCGAGTTGAGCAGTTCGAAGTTCTGCGAGCTGACGAAGTTCTGCTTGCCGGCGAACAACGCGCCGGCCAGGCCACCGATCGCCGCGCCCATGGCGAACGCCCACAGCTTGAACTTGAAGGTGGGCACCCCCATCAGCTGGGCGGCGTCCTCATCCTCCCGGATCGAGACCCAGGCCCGGCCGACCCGGCTGCGGTTGAGGTTGCTGACCAGGATCACCACCACGATGATCAGGGTGAGCACCAGCCAGTAGTACGGGCGGGCGTCCAGCACGCCGAAGACCGGTTTGCCGTCGGCGTACTCGCCGGGCGGGTGCGGGATCTGGTTGAGCCCGCGCTGGCCCTTGAGGAACTCGGAGCTGACCGCGGCGATCCGGATCATCTCGGCGAAGCCGAGGGTGACGATCGCCAGGTAGTCGCCGCGCAGCCGCAGGGTCGGGGTGCCGAGCATCAGACCGGAGATCATCGTGATGCCGATCGCCAGCGGCAGCGCCATCTCCCACTGCCAGAGCGTCTTCAGGTCGCTGCTCGGCGAGGTGAGCACCGCGACCGTGTACGCCCCGACGGCGAAGAAGCCGAAGTAGCCGAGGTCGAGCAGGCCGGCGAAGCCGACCACGATGTTCAGCCCGACCGCCAGCAGCACGTAGATGGAGACGGTGAACAGCACCTGACCGAAGTTGGACTCGGTGGTCGGGATCGGCCCGAGGTGCTGGTAGAAGCCTTCGTTGGGCAGGGCATAGAAGAACACCACCACGGCGGCGATCAGCACCCAGCGGGTCCACTTGGGCATGTGGTGCCAGCGGTCGGAGAGCTGGCCGCGTGCGTCGTGCAGCTTGGTCCGCAGACTGGTCATACCCGCGCCCTCCCCAGGGACTCGCCGAGTAGGCCGGTCGGCCGGAACATCAGTAGGACGACCAGCACGGCGAAGGCCACGAAGTCCTTCCACTGCGTACCGAACAGGCCGGAAGCGTAGTTCTCGACCACGCCGAGCAGGAAGCCGCCGAGCAGCGCGCCGCGCAGGTTGCCGATCCCGCCGAGCACGGCGGCGGTGAACGCCTTGAGCCCGAGCAGGAAGCCGACACTGTAGGTGAGCACCCCGATGCGGACGTTGTAGAGCAGGCCGGCGACGCCGGCCATCAGGCCGCCCATCACGAAGATGATCATGATGATCCGGTCCTTGTTGACCCCCATCAGCGCGGCGGTGTTCGGGTCCTGGGCGACCGCCCGCACGCCCCGGCCCATTCGGCTGCGGTTGATGAAGAAGTCAAGGCCGATCATCATGCCCAGCGCCGCGACGACGGTCAGCACCTGCACGATGCTGACCGGCACCCCGGCCACGGTGAACCACGGCTCGTTGCTGACGATGGTCGGCAGGCCCTGCGGCAACCGCCGGGTGTAGATGCCGAACGCCTCCGCCATCACGATGGACGCGCCGATCGCGGTGATCAGGAAGGCCAGCGGCGGCGCGTTGCGCTTGCGCAACGGCCGGTACGCGACCCGCTCGACCAGGGTCGCGGTCGCCGCCGACGCCAGCGCGGCGGCGACCATCGCGATCAGGAAGTAGAAGATGATCTGGCCCACTCCGCTGACCACCGAGTCCTGGGTCAGGCCGAGCGCGCCCCAGGTCCACAGCGCGGCGAACGCGCCGGCGATGAAGACCTCGGAGTGGGCGAAGTTGATGAGTCTGAGTACGCCGTAGACCAGCGTGTAACCCAGCGCGACCAGGGCATAGATGGCGCCCTGTGTCAAGCCGGTTGTGGTGAGCTCTCCGAAGTTCGAGAGCAGTCCGTTGACGTCCAAGGAGGGTGCTCCATCGAGGGCTGGGAAAAGAGTCGGGGGGGGGGGGGGGGGGGGGGGGGGGGGGGGGGGGGGGGGGGAGGGGGGGGGGGGGGGGGGGGGGGGGGGGGGGGGGGGGGGGGGGGGGGGGGGGGGGGGGGGGGGGGGGGGGGGGGGGGGGGGGGGGGGGGGGTTTTTTCCCCTCCCCCCCCCCCCCCCCCCCCCCCCCCCCCGCTAGACAGCTGATCTCGCCGATCGGGCAGATCAGGGCTTGGGGATCTCCTGGTCCGCCACGACCTCGCCGTCGACGACCTTGAACGCCCAGACGACGACCTGGTTGACGTCCATCTCGCCCTTGTCGTCGAACTTGTAGCTGGCCGCGACGCCTTCGCCTTCGTAGCCACGCACCCACTCGAGCAGCGCCTCGCGGGTGGTGTTGCCCTCCTTGATGCCCTCGAGCATGATGTTCGCCGCGTCGTAGGCGGTGTCGCTGTAGGTGCCCGGCGGGCTGCCGTGCAGCGCCTCGAAGTCGGCGGCGAAGCTGCCGCGCGCCTCGGTGGCCGGCTGGCAGGGGCAGGTGAGGATGGTGCCCTCGGCGGCGGCCGCACCGGCCGACTCGACGAACGCCGGGTCGTTGACGCCGTCACCGGCAACCATCGTCGCGGTGATGCCCGCGTCGGTGAGCTGCTTACGGATCAGGCCGGCCTCCTGGTAGTAGCCACCGAAGAAGACCGCGTCCGCTTCCGAGGAACGCACCTTGGTGACGGTCGCGGAGAAGTCGACCTGCTTGCCCTCGCCCTGGACCTTGTCGGAGTCGACGACCAGGTCGCCGAGGACGTTCTTGACCTCGTCGGCCAGCCCGGCACCGTACGCAGACTGGTCGTCGATGACGAACACCTTCTCCGCGTTCAGCACGTCGCGGATGTAGACGCCGGCGGCCGGACCCTGGCTCAGGTCGTTGCCGACGCCACGGAAGAAGGTCGGCCAGCCCTGGTCGGCCAGGCTCGGCCGGGTCGCCGACGGGGTGATGGTGACCAGACCGGCCTCGGCGAACAGCGGACCGGCCGCCTCCGACTCACCGGAGTACGCCGGACCGACGACGCCGAGCATCTTGTCGTCGTCGATGGCCCGCTGGGCCAGACCCGGCGCCTGGTCCGGACTGCCCTGCGAGTCCAGCCCAACCAGCTCGACCTTGCAGTCCGGGTTCGCCTCGTTGTACTGCTCGACCGCGAGCGCCGCGCCGTTGTTCTCGTTGATGCCGAGCGCCGCCGAGGGGCCGGTCAGCGCCCCGAAAAAGGCGATCTTGTAACCACACGCATCGCCGCCAGCTTCCGTGGTGTCGCCATCGCCGCTGCCGCAGGCGGCGCCGCCCGCGACGAGCGCCATCATGGCGACGCCGCCGAGCACGCGGACAAGATTACGCTTCAAGGCTCGAAACCCTCCTAGATCCAATTGGCCCGAACCACCCACTGCCGATTGGCTCTTGCGGGAAGCACGCACCCGGCCGCTATCCCGGCCTTGGGGCGGGACGCTATCCCACCTGCCGGGCACGCCGTAAGGTCCAGGAAGGGCCGTTGACAAAAACGTTACGTAGCGTGGCCTGACTGCCCGTATGGCTGTAACACGCGTCGGCTGTCATCCCCCGACGCCGATGCCGGGGCGACGGCTCACTGCTGCCGCCGGCGTCACCGCTCTGCTGCTGACTGGCGGCCTCGGTTCACTGCTGCTGGCTGGCGGCCTCACCGGGCGTCTCGGCCAGGATCCGGTCGGCGACGTCGCGCATGGTCATCCGATGGTCCATCGCCATCCGCTGGATCCACTTGAACGCCTGCGGCTCGGTCATGCCGTACGAGGTCATCAGCATGCCCTTGGCCCGCTCGACGACCTTGCGGGTCTCCAGCCGGTCGGTCAGGCCAGCGACCTCGGACTCCAGCGCGGCCACCTCGGAGTAGCGGGACAGCGCGATCTCGATCGCCGGCACCAGGTCGCTCTTCTGGAACGGCTTCACCAGGTACGCCATCGCACCCGCCGCCCGGGCCCGCTCCACCAGGTCCCGCTGGCTGAACGCGGTGAGGATGACCACCGGGGCGATCCGGCCACCGGCGATCCGCTCGGCCGCCGCCAACCCGTCCATGATCGGCATCTTGATGTCAAGGATGACCAGGTCGGGCTTGAGCTCCTCGGCGAGCCGGACGGCCGTCTCGCCGTCCCCGGCCTCGCCGACCACGTCGTAGCCCTCCTCCAGGAGCATCTCCGCCAGATCGAGGCGGATCAACGCCTCATCCTCCGCGATCAGCACCCGCCTGCGCTCGGCACCCGCCTGCCTGTCGGCCACGTACCCCTACCCCCAACGCTTGCCACCCGACACCCACCGGGTTGGGTGTCACCGCCTTCAGCGTAGTAGGTAGGCTTGGCGTAGCCGGGCCCCAGACCCGACAAAGGTCCCCGTACTCCAACCGGTAGAGAGACGGAGCTCAAACCTCCGACAGTGTGGGTTCGAATCCCACCGGGGGCACCACCCAGCTAGGCGCGGCCCTTCGGTCCGGTGGGCCGGACTCGATATCAGCGCTGTCCCGCCGTTGGCCCGTGGCTTCCGCTGCGCAGCATCGGCGGATACAGCACGGTCGCCCCACCGGCACGGTAGAGCGCGGCGGGCCGGCCCACGTCGGTCACCCGGCGATGGCCGGTAGGAACGAGAAAGTCGTCGGCGTTGACCACCTTGCGGTGGAAGTTGCGGGGATCGATACCCATCCCCCACACCACCTCGTACACCCGCCGCAGCTCGGTGATGGTGAAGGTCGGCGGGCAGAACGCCGTCGCCAGGGTCGTGTACTCCAGTTTGGCGCGGGCCCGTTCGACTCCGTCGGCCAGGATCGTGGCGTGGTCGAAGGCGAGGTCGTCCGAGCCGAGCTCGTCGACCGGCGACCACCTTGCGTGTCGCGCGTCGGTGCCGGCCGCCGGCAGCGGCAGGTCCGGAGCGAGCGCGAGGTACGCGATGCTGACCACCCGGCCTCGCGGATCGCGCCCGGGCTCGGTATAGCTGTACAGCTGTTCGAGGTGGAGGGCGCGGCCGTCGATCCCGGTCTCCTCGGCGAGCTCCCGCAGGGCGGCGGCACCGGAGTCCTCATTGGCGCCGACGAACCCTCCAGGTAGGGCGGTCCTGCCCAGAAAGGGCTGCTTGCCTCGTTCGATCAGCAGCACGTGCAACCGCTCGTCCCGCACGGTCAACACGACCAGGTCAACCGTCAGTGACACCAGGGTCACTACTCCTCGACCGTTCACGGCCCGAGTGTATCCAATCGTCACCTTGACGATAACCGATTGCCCACTTACGCTTGGTAACTGATATCGTCAGCCTGACGATATCTATCGGCTACCTGTGACGACCCGGTCCCGCCCGGTCGTCGTTCAACCGCGATCCGATTTCAGCACCCTCCCCGGAGGTCGCCCTCATGACCGATCAGATCTCCCCCGTGCCGCCGCAGCGGCCGCCCACGCCGCAGCCGGCCACACCGCAACCGCCGACGCCGACGGTGGCGGTGGCGGTGGCGGTGGCGCCCACCTCAGCTACCCGACACCTTGTCGTCGGCGCGTACCTCGACGAGCGGTTCTGCCGGGCCGCGCTACGGGAGGTGTACGACCAGCCGACCCGGGCGGTGGCACCGTCCTACGGGTTCGACCTCGGCACCGTGCTCGGGCACTGCCGACAGGCCGGGCGCATCCTCACCATCCGGGACTCCGTCATCGTCGGAGTGCTGCTCCTCAGCCTCTGCATCGGAGGGTTCGGCATCCTGGCGACCGGCATGCTGCTCGGCGCCGTGCAGTCGGTTGTCTCGACAATCCGGTTGGTGCGCGACTCGCTGCACCGGACAGCCGTCGACGAGTCGCGACGGCTGAGCCGGATCGTTGGCTCCGCCGCCGCGAGTCTGGTCAGCATCGGCGCGTTCTGGCTGTTCCTGGCCCTGCTCTTCGGCTCCGCCAGCCTCCTGGTGACCAGTCAGGCGTTCCAAGGCGAAGACCCCGTCACGAGCTTGTTGGTAGTCGTCCATATCGGAGCCGTGATGGCTTTGTGCGCTGCGTTCGGGCCCACCGTGGTCGCCAACATCGTCCGGTGGCACGAGGCCGCGCAGCATGGGCCCGCCAGCCGTCCGCCGGCCCCGCCGTCGGACGGCCGGATCCAGGAGATCCTGCGGCAGCAGGGCGGGAACACCATCGTCTACTCCGGCTACTCTCCCTTCGTCGGATCGGGAAAGGTCCTGGGAATCTCGGACCTGGCCGTCCGGATGATCCGCCCGCAACAGGGCTTCGATGACCGGTCCTCCGAGTCACAGCGGGAGATCGACGAACTCCCGTTCGCTGCGGAGCAGCTCGTCGGATACGTCCGGGACCGGCTCGCGACGCTCAGCCAGGCGGACTCGCCGGAGCACCTGTTGCCGGGCCTGACGGTGGTGGACAAGGTCTTCACCGCGGGTACCGAGACCACCGAACTAGCCCAGATGACCTGGGGACCCACCATGGTGGACATCATCCGGCAGCCGCGCGACGCCCGCCGGCACTACCTCGCCTGCCAGGTCACCTCCTGGCGGGGCGAGCTGGTCACCACCGTGTACGCGCACTTCGCGCTGCAGGGCCGCACGCTCTACCTCGAGATCGCCACCTGCGCGCTGGCCCCGTGCCGCGACGAGTACCGGATCGTTGACGACGTCAGCAGCATCGGACTACTGCCCTACGCCAGGGCCGCCCTGTCCGGTCTGGCCGAATCACCGCAGGTGGTGGCGATGGCTCCGGTCAACCTGGCCCGGACCGTCGTACGGTCGCTGATCCGGCGCGTCGCGACGAGTCGGTCGGCCCTGCCGTACGGCATCGACCGGGGCGCCCGGGTCGGAGTTCGCGAGCTGGCCACCTTCGACGAGGTCCGCAACGACTTCCAGAACCAGGACGTCGCGAAGTACCAGGAGATTGTCACTCGCCGCCTGGTCGCCGCCACCCTCGACTTCCTCGTCGAGCAGGGGGTGGACGTCACCGAGTTCCGCCAGCGCGCAAACGTCCTGATCAACAGCGGCTTCTACGCCGTTGGCAACGTGCAGACCGGCAACATCTCCAACTCGTTCAACCCGGTCCGGAAGTGAGCATCTGATGAATCAGCCAGGCGTCAGTCACAACAGCGGCTTCTACGCCAGCGGCAACGTACGCACCGGCAACATCTCCAACTCGTTCAACCCGGTTTCCGGCGGCGCCACGCCACACCGGGGCGACACCCGTGCCGTACCGCAGCAGTCCGAAACCGACCCCGCCCAGCAGCGGGCCGATCTGGGTGTGCTGACCGTACTGCCGCAGGAGACGCGCGCCGTCGTCGAGGTCTTCCAGCAGGCCGAGGAGTACCGCCGCAAGGTGCTCCCCGACGGCAGCCGGGTGCACGAGGCCACCTTCGAGACTCCGCACGGGCCGCGCACAGCGGTGCTGATGCAGACCCTGGACCGGGGGCAACTGTCGGCCACCGCCGCCTACACCCGGCTACGGCACTGGTACGCGCCGCCGATCATCGCCCTCGTCGGCATCGCCGGTGGCATCAGCGCCCAACTCGACGTCGGCGACGTGGTCCTCGCCGACCAGATCATTTTCTACGACAACCATCGGGACACCGCGGACGGTCCCCGCTGGCGGGGCGAGTCGACGGCGCTGACGGCGGCACTGACCATCGCGGTAAACGACCTGTTCAGCACCGAGGGCGAGCCATTGCGAATTCCCTCACCGGATCACGGCGGCGACTTCCGCGTACGACGCGGGCCGCTGGGTTCCGGCAGCGCGGTGATCACCGACGAACACTCCCGGATCCGTACGTTCTTGCATGACTTCCAGGAGAAGTGCCTCGCTGTCGAGACCGAGTCCGGTGGCCTCGTACAGGGCTTCCGGGAGGAGTTCGCCGACGGTACCGGGCTCACCGGCTGGCTCGTGCTCCGCGGCATTTCCGACCATGCAGACGCGGCAAAGGGCCACCGCGACCATGACCTGGCGGCCCGAAACGCCGCCCGGGCGTTCCACCGCGTGCTGCCCTACCTGTGGGACGCACGCCGCTGACAGGTGCTGCCCGGACCCGGTCCGGGCAGCACCTGCCGTACCAGGAGGATGCGATGCCAGGTCCGGTTCGCGCCTGGCCACCGCGCAGGCGTGGTCTGTTCAGCCACCGGCTGGACACCGTAATCACCGTCCTGCTCGCCCTGGCGCTCGGTCTGCTCGGCGTCCTTGACGTGGTCGACACCGCCACCGTGGCTGCCGCGACGCTGGGAACGCTGGCCCTGCTCACCACGACTGTGGCCGGGGAGCGCCGGCAGCTGGACCAGGTGGTGCGCCGGCTGGACGGCGCGGTACGGCTGATTCGGCACCTGCCGGCCCAGCCGTCCGGCGGGATGTCGCTACGGGCCTCCACCTCCGGTGCAGACGTCGACCTCACCGACGTCGAGGACATTGCCCTAGTCGGGGTGACCCTCGGCCGGACCCTGCGTAACCAGGTCGATCAGATCGCCAGCCGGCTTGCCGCAGGTGCCCGCATCAGAGTGGCGCTCATCGACCCGGCGACCTCCGTACCGGCCGAGGCCGCCCGGCGGGCCACCCTTCCGGACGACCGGGACATCTTCGTCAACCGGGCCCGGCCTACTCTCGACCTGTTACGCGAGCTGGCCCGTACCGCCCGTCCCGGCACCGGCTCCCTGGAGGTACGGTTGCTGCCGCTCGTGCCGGCGTCGGGGATGATCCTGCTGGACGCCGACGAGGAGACCGGACGCATTCACGTCGACCTCTACTCCCACCGCCCGTCGGCAGCCGAACCGATGATGACGCTGACCACCGCCAGTCTGCAGTGGTACCGACACTTCCGTGACGAGTTCGAACACCTCTGGCGGCACGGACGGCCGGTCGACCTCACTGGTGCTCCGGTGCCCTGACCGGCCGCTCTGGTTCGGCCCGGCTGCGGTGCAGGTGGCGTACGCTCGGGCGAGCTATCAGTGCAGGCCGCCGGGGTCGCTGCGTCACCGCTGGCGAGGCAGGGAGCAGGAGGACATGGAACTGGCCATCGGGCTCTTCTGCCTGATTTGTATAGTTGTGGTAGTCTTCGCCGGGTACGGCGTCGCGGTGTACAACGGACTGGTCACCGCCCGTAACGCGTTCCGGAACGCGTTCGCCCAGATCGACGTACAGCTGACCCGACGCCACGACCTCATCCCCAACCTCGTCGAGGTTGCCAAGGGGTACATGAGACACGAACGTGAGGCGCTCGAAGCGGTGATCGCCGCTCGCGGCGGCGCGGTCGACGCGCAGGCCGCCGCGACCGGTAAGCCGGGCGACCCCGCAGCGATGCAGCAGCTAGCCGGGGCCGAGAACATGCTGACCCAAAGCCTGGGAAGGCTGTTCGCGCTCTCCGAGGCGTACCCGGACCTCAAGGCCAACCAGAACATGATGCAGCTGACCGAGGAGCTGACCTCCACCGAGAACCGGGTCGCGTTCGCCCGGCAGGCCTACAACGACGCGGTGATGGGCTACAACAACAAGCGGGAACGCTTCCCCGGCAGCATCGTGGCGAGCATGTTCTCGTTCAGCCCGGCCGCCCTGTTCGAGGTCGACGATCCGCAGCAGCGGCAGGCTCCCCAGGTGAACTTCTGAGCGAATGAACTTCTTCGAACGGCAACGTCAGGTCCGACGGGTCTCCGCCCGGCTGGTCGTGCTGTTCGTGGCCGCCGTCGTCGGCATCGTGGCCGTGGTCGACCTCGCCGTCTTCGTCGTCTTCGACGGCGCGTCCCGGCAACCGGTCGCGCTCCTCGGCATGCTGGTGGTGACCAGTCTGGCGACCGTCGCGGTGATCGGCCTGGCGGCGCTGGTCCGCACCGTCACGCTACGCGGTGGCGGCGGACGGGTGGCCCGGGAACTCGGCGGCGTACCGGTGCCGCCGGACACCATCGACCCGCAGCTGCGCCGGCTGCGCAACGTGGTCGAGGAGATCGCCATCGCCTCCAGCGTGCCGGTGCCGGAGATCTACCTGCTGCCGCGCGAGGAGGGGATCAACGCGTTCGCCGCCGGCTGGTCGACCTCGGATGCGGCGATCGCGGTCACCCGTGGCACGCTGGAGCGGCTCAACCGCGACGAGCTGCAGGGCGTCATCGCCCACGAGTTCAGCCACGTGGTCAACGGCGACATGCGGCTCAACATCCGGTTGATGGGGCTGCTGTTCGGCATCCTGTTCCTGGCGGTGATCGGCCGTGGCCTACTGCGCACCGGATTCGTCAGCGGTGGCCGCTCCCGCAGCGACAACCGGGGCGGCAATCCGCTGCCGCTGATCGGGCTGGCGATGGTCGCCGCCGGGTACGTCGGTGTGCTGGTCGGCCGACTGATCAAAGCGTCGGTGTCCCGGCAACGCGAGTACCTGGCCGACGCGTCGGCCGTGCAGTTCACCCGGCAGACCGCCGGGCTGGCCGGTGCGCTCAAGAAGATCGCCGGGCTGCCCGCCGGGTCACAGTTGAAGAGTCCGAAGTCCGAAGAGGTCGGCCACATGCTGTTCGGCCCGGGTGGCAGGCTGACCGCGCTGTTCTCGACGCATCCGCCGATCGCCGACCGGATCAAGGCACTCGATCCCAGCTTCGACGCGACCGAGCTGACCACACTGTCCCGGCGGTGGGCGGCGGCCCCGCCGTCCGGGCTGGCCGAGGACCGCGCGCTCGGGCTCACCGGCGGCACCCCGGGCGGCGCCGCGTTGCCCGCCGACGCCGCGTTGCCCGCCGACGACACCCAGGTGCCGATGGACCCGGCCCAGGTTGTCGACCGGATCGGCGCGCCGCCGGCGAGCGCCTACCAACACGCCGCCGACCTGCTCTCCCGGATCCCGCAGGAGCTGACGGAGCAGGCCCGTCGACCGGACACAGTGGCACCGTTGATCCTCGGCCTGCTGCTGTCGGCCGACCCGCAGGTCCGCGCCGGCCAGCATGCCGCCATCGCCCAGCGGTACGGCTCCGCGCTCGCCGACGCCGCCTGGCAGGCCGGTGCGCGCACCGCCGGCCTGCACCCGATGCTACGGCTGCCGCTGGCCGAGGTCGCCTTCCCCGCGTTGGCGCAGCGGTCACCGGCCGACCGGGACGCGCTCGCCGACGCGATGGCCACCCTGGTCCGGGCCGACGGGCGGATCAGCGTCTTCGAGTACTGCCTGTCCCGGCTCGTCGGCGACGAGCTGCGCGAATCGCTGCGGCCATCGTCGAAGCCGGGCCACGGCCGCCGTACGCTGCGCGCCAGCCAACCGGCTGTACAGACGCTGCTCAGCGTGCTCGCCCAGGCCGGGCACCCGGACCCGGCCGCCGCGCAGCGGGCCTTCGCCGCCGGTGCGGCGCATGCTCTGCCCGAGGCATCCGCCCGGTTCACCCCGCCTGCGGGCGGCGTACTGGAACTGGAATCGGTCTGGCCGCTCCTCGACGAACTGCGCCCGGTGGAGAAGTCCCGGCTGGTGGCGGCGGCGGTCGCGGTGATCGGACACGACGGGGTGATGACCGTGCCGGAGGTCGAGCTGCTGCGGACCATCTGCCTGATCCTGCACAGCCCACTGCCACCACTTCCGGTGCCGGCCTGACCGCTCACAGCCTGCCCCTGGAGCCGCGCTCGTGACGACGTCCTCGCTGACCGACCTCGTACAGCCGTGATCCACAGCGTCTCTTCGACCCGACACGCCGGCGTGTGGTCAGCTCGAGCGCAGCGGATCACGGCACATGCGTCTGAAGATGGGCGGCTACCTCGTTACTGTGGCGAAAACGAGGAAGGCATCCCGTCCGTGGGACGTGAAGATCAACGTCGCCCCTTCCCTATCTTTGCTGTCCCGGACAGCGACGATTCCTGGGTAGTTAGTTGCAACCTCGACACAGTTGCCTTGTGAGCTACTTTGGCTGCTCTTCCGCCGCTCCGCACCGGTCAGATCAGACATGATTCCTCCCCGGTTGACTTCCGCCTATCTCCTACCTACCAGGGTAGTAGCTTGCGGTTGTAGAAGAGGTCGCCGGTGGGTCCATCGTCGGGGAGCGTGGCCAGCCAGGTGAAGGTGTCGGCTGCTTCGCCGGGCAAACATTCAGGTGGTGCGCGCTGGGATTCCGCGTGGTGGCATAGCGTGATGGCCGGTTGGTTGGTGGCCGCCGGCTGATGTTGACCT
>NZ_JBSWXD010000145.1:0-17597 GCF_056160425.1 Micromonospora sp. ABR4_055 | reverse complement strand
TAGTGTGGGACGCGACCAGGCAGTCCGTGGCGGACGCGTTGAATGAGGTCCGGGGGGTCCTCGACCTGTTCTACCGCTGTGGCGAGGCCGCGCCACGCGCCCCGGCGCCGGGGCTGGACCGGCTCGGCGAGTTGACCGACGACGCGGCGGTGCCGACCCGGACGGTGATCGACGGCCCGGCCCGGCCGCTGCCGGCCGCCGTGGACCGAGCCGCGTACCGGATCGTGCAGGAGGCGTTGACCAACGTCCGCCGGCACGCCGGCCCGGGTGCCGCCGCCACCGTCACCATCGGATACCGGCAGGATGCGGTGATGCTGCAGATCGACGACGACGGCGCCGGTGCACCGGGGCCGGCCGCATCCGTGGCTCCTGCTCCGGCTGGCAACGGGATCACCGGGATGCGGGAGCGGGCCGCCGCGCTGGGCGGCGAGTTGACCGCAGGTCCGGCGCCGGACGGTGCCGGCGGTTGGCGGGTACGGGCCCACCTGCCGCTGCCCACCGACTCGCAGGCTGAGGAGACGTCGACGTGATCCGGGTGCTGCTGGTCGACGATCAGGTGCTGGTCCGGGCCGGATTCCGGGCGCTGCTGGCCGCCGAGGGAGACATCGAGGTCGTCGGTGAGGCCGGCGATGGCGCGCAGGCGGTCCGGCTGGCCGGGCAGACCCGACCGGACGTGGTCCTGATGGACATCCGGATGCCCGGGGTGGACGGGTTGACCGCCACCCGGCAGATCGCCGCCGACCCGCGACTGTCCGAGGTACGGATCATCGTGCTGACCACGTTCGAGCTCGACGAGTACGTCGGCGAGGCGCTGCGCGCCGGGGCGGCCGGGTTCCTGGTGAAGAACACGCAGCCGGCCGAGCTGATCCAGGGGGTACGGGTGGTGGCCGCCGGGGACGGTCTGCTGTCGCCGAGCGTGACCCGGCGGGTGATCGAGCAGTTCGCCGCCCGGACGGCCACTCCGGCCGCGCCCCGGCGGTTGGCCGAGCTGACCGAGCGGGAGCGGGAGGTGGTGGCGTTGGTCGGCACCGGACTGTCCAACGACGAGATCGCCGCCCGGCTGGTGGTCAGCCCGGCGACGGCGAAGACCCACGTGTCGCGGGCGATGGTGAAGCTCGGTGCCCGGGACCGCGCCCAGCTGGTCGTGTTCGCGTACGAGGCCGGCCTGGTCCGCCCCGGCTGGCTACCCTGACCCGCAAATGCTACTACTCTTGTAGCATGGTGGCATGCTCTACGCGATGCCGCAGCTCGACGCCGCCGACCGGCGGGTGCTGCACGAGTTGGACCAGATGCGTGCCGACCTGCGGCTGCAGCTACGGTCCACCCCACGCTGGGCGGGCCAACTGCGGCGGAGCCTGTTCGCCGCCGCGATCCAGGGCTCGAACACCATCGAGCACATCACGATCAGCGGTTCGGACGCCCGAGCGCTCGTCGAGCAGGCACCCATGTCGGCGGAGACCAGCGACGAGGTCCGCCAGGCGGTCGTCGGCTACCGCGACGCGATGACGTACGTGCAGCAGACGCCTGAGTTGGACTTCTTCGAGTACTCTCAGACGCTGCTCTCGACCTTGCATTTCATGATCACCAAGTATCAGCCGGCGAGATGGCCCGGCCGTTACCGGACCGGCGGGATCTTCGTGACCAGTGCCGACCCGCTGGAGCCCGTGTACACCGGCCCGGACGCGGAGCGGGTCCCCGGGCTGATGGGCGAACTGGTCGACTGGCTCCGCGACGGCGACCTCGACGCGCCGGCGTACGCGCGAGCGGCGATGGCACACCTGAACCTGGTCAGCATCCACCCCTGGCGCGACGGCAACGGCCGGACCGCCCGCGCCCTGCACACCCTGGTGCTGGCTCGCACCGGCGAACTCGCCGCCGAGTTCTCCTCGATCGAGGAGTGGCTGGGCGAGCAGATCAACACCGTCCAGTACTACGAGGCACTGCGGTCCGCCCAAAACGGCAGCTTCCAACCGGATCGCGACGCCCACCCCTGGCTGCGGTTCGTGCTGGCGGCGCATCATCGGCAGGCGCAACGGGTGAAACGACGCTACGAGTGGACAGTTCGACTGTGGAACGATCTGGACCGCCTCACCGAGCAGCAGGGCCTGCCCGGACGGGTCGTCTCGGCGCTCTACGCTGCCGCCGCCGGCGAGCTACGGCGGACCACGTATCAGCAGGACGAAGGTCTCAGCCGCGATCAGGCCATCCGCGACGTGCAGGCGCTGACCCGCGCCGGCCTGCTGACGCCTCGCGGCAACGCGACCTCCCGGGTCTATCTGCCCGCCGGGGCGGCGGCCGAGATCGCCCAGGCGGCCACCGCAGCTGTACGCGGGCCGGGCCGCGACCCCTACCGGTAGCCACTCAGGGGATCGCCTGGGGAGGGTGCTGTTCGGTGCACCAGGCGGGTGGTTCGGGTGCGGCGGTTGTGGCGGTGATCCCGCCCCAGCGGTCGCGGCAGACGTACGACAGGTCGGCGTGAATCCAGACGCCGTCGTTGTCGCGCAACACCGGCCGGCAGCAGTGCCGGCACGGCGCGACCCTCGGGTACGGCGGCGTGACCGGGGTGCCGGTCATGTCAGTGTGCCGTCGGCGTCGCCGGTGCCATTGGCGTGGCTGTCGCCGTCGCCCCAGCACAACCCGCCCAGCCCGGCCGCCCGGTGGAACCCCGGGTGGTGGCGGACCTCTGCACACACCTCACCGTCCGGGCCGCGTACGCCGCAGAACAGCGGCTCGTTGACGTTCCACGCTTCCGCCCGCGACAGCAACGGCGCGTGCTCACCCAACTCCGGACACAGGATGGCGAGCCCTTCGGCGTACGCGACGGCCTGCTCCCGCGCGGTGCCGACGTCGACGGCGGCGAACGTCAGGTGCAGCGTGTACCGGCCGCGCCGGTCGTACCGCAGCCAGTCCGGCAGGTTGCCGATCCCGCCCGGACCCTCGCTGCTGCCGTTGACCTGCGTCACCGGCCGGCGGCGCTCGCGCTCGTTGAGGTAGCGGTTGACCAGCGCTTCGGCGTGCCCGGCCGGGCCGGCCTCGGGTCCGAGGGCGTGCGCGACGGCGGCCCGCGCCGGTTCGGACAGGTCAGCCCGATCGAGTACGGCGAACAGGTCCCGGTTGCGCTGCGTCGGATCGAGGGTCGGGTCGGTCCAGCGTGCTGAACGGTTGTCGGTCACGGACACCTCCAGGCAGTGGCGACGTCATCCTGCCCTCAGCATGCATCCACGTACACAAAAATACAACGTCGCAACGAACTTCCGTTCGGGAAATCTCTAGTACATACTTCGATCGAACTCACATCGCCGCTGCCAGACCCGGATGCACCCGGAGGTGTTCTCGTGGCACAGGTTCCGAGCCCGACGATCCGCGCTCGCCGGTTACGCCGGGAGCTACGTCGGCTCCGCGACTCGGCCGGTCTGACGGCTGAGGACGTCGCCCGCCGCTTGGGCTGGCACCGCACCAAGGTCATCCGGCTCGAACACGGCCACTCACGGATAACGCTCAAGGACACTGAGCAAATGCTGGCCCTCTACGAGGCGTCCGACGAGGACCGTGAGTCGTTGACCGCGCTCGCCAAGCAGGCCCGGCAGAAGGGCTGGTGGAGCGCGTACGGCGACGTACTGCCCGACGACTACGTCGGCTTCGAGGCGGAGGCCACCGCGATCAGCAGCTTCGAGTGCCTGTACGTGCCGGGACTGTTGCAGACCGAGGAGTACGCCCGTGCCATCATCCACGCCGGCCGCAGCACCGCCGACGCGGACGAGATCGACCGGCGGGTCGCCGCCCGGCTCGCCCGCAAGTCGTTGCTGTCGCGGGACGTGCCGCCGAGGCTCTGGATCGTCCTCGACGAGGCGGCGATCCGCCGGGTCGTCGGTGGCCCGAAGGTGATGCGCACTCAGCTCACCCGGCTCATCGATGCCTGCGCCCAGCCGTCGATCGAGCTGCAGATCGTGCCGTTCGGGGCAGGCGCGCACGCCGCGATGGGTGGCCCGTTCACCATCCTCGGCTACTCCGACCCGATCCTCGACCCACCCGTCGTCTACGTCGCCAACGACAACAACACGCTGTTGCTGGAGGAGGACACCCAGGTAGCGCGATATAAACTCATGTTCGACCACCTCCGTGCCAAGGCCATGGACCCGGACGAGTCCGGCAGGTTCCTGGCTCGGGCGGCAGAGGAGCTTCCCGACTGACCCCGACCGGCCAGAGGAGACGCGGGATGACCGCACCAGACCTGTCCCACGCCCACTGGCGCAAGAGCAGCCGCAGCGGTGCCAGCGACTCGAACTGCGTCGAGGTGGCCACGCTGGCCGGCGGCACGATCGGCGTACGCGACTCGAAGGACCCGCACGGCCCGGCGCTGCTCTTCCCCGCCGGCGTCTGGACGGCGTTCCTCACCACCGTGTCCAGCCGCTGACCCGACCGGCCTACCCCCTCCGACGACCGACACCCGTGCCCGCCGACCGCCCGTACGTCTTCCTCGACGTCGACGGAGTGCTGATTCCCTTCGCCGCTCGCACCACCGGCCGGTCACCTTCGCCCCACCGTGCGGCTCATCGTGACTCGATCGGCAATCCGCTGCTGGAGCGGGTCGATCCGGAGGACGGCCACCGGCTGCTGGCGCTCGACTGCCAACTCGTCTGGGCGACCACCTGGATGGCCGAGGCGAACGAGGTCGTCGCACCACTGCTCGGCCTGCCGGAACTGCCGGTCGTCCCATGGCCGGACTCCGACGACGAGCCGCCGCGCGGCGTGCACTGGAAGACGCCGTTCCTCACCACGTGGGCGGCCGGGCGCACCTTCGTCTGGCTCGACGACGAGATCACCGACCTGGACCGGCACTGGGTCGCAGAGCATCACCCAGGCAAGGCGCTGCTGCACCGCGTCGACCCGCATCTCGGCCTCATCGACGCCGACTTCTCCACCGTCGGCCAGTGGCTCGCGGCCTGACTGCAGCAGTGCCGCGTCGATGTGAGGCTGAGACACGCTACGAGCGCGTCGTGAGGTATCTCAGCCTCACATCGATGAAGCGCTCCAGCCCTGCCATGATCACTTGATGCTCTGCTGGGAGAATGTCGGCGTGTCGCCCAGCAGAACGTCAAGTGATCATGACGAGCCACAGCCGGCATCGGCCCACGTACGCGAGGCGACTCTCGCCGATGTCGATCAGCTGACCGAGGTGCACACGCTGGCCCGCACCGCCTACTACACGGCGGCCGGCGGGCTTGACCCGGACGACCCGTCGCTGTCGTCGCCCGAGGCGTACGCCGAACGCCGTGCCGCCTGGGCGAAGGTTCTCACCTTGCCGGAGCGGTTCACCGTCGCCGCTGTCCTCGATGGCCGGGTCGTCGGCTGCGCAGCGATGGGACCCGCCGCCGTCGGTCACGTCGACGCGGCCCACGTCGGCCAACTGCACCAGATCCACGTACTCCCCGACTGCTGGGGTCGGGGGATCGGCGGGCTGCTGCACGACGCCTTCGTCGCGTACCTGCACCGGACCGGTCGGACCGGTGGGGTGCTGGAGGCGTGGGAGCGTAACGCTCGGGCCCAACGCTTCTACGCCGCTCGCGGCTGGCAGGCCGACGGCCACAGCCGCCCCGGCCCTGGCGACACCCGCTATCTCTACTTCCAGTTGCACCGGTGACCGGTAACGTGCCGGCGTGAGCGAGCTTGTCGAGCGGCACACCGTCCTCGCCGTCGTCGTCGGATCGCGGGCGTACGGGCTGCACGGGCCGGACTCCGACTACGACCGGCGCGGCGTGTACGTGGCCCCGACCCGAGCGTTCTGGCAGCTGGACAAGCCGCCCACCCATCTCGACGGGCCGGCGCCGGAGCAGTTCTCCTGGGAGTTCGAACGCTTCTGCACCCTGGCGCTGCAGGGCAACCCGACCGTCCTGGAGGTGCTCTGGTCTCCGCTGATCGAGACGCTGCGCGAGGACGGCGAGCAGTTGCTGGCGGCCCGGCAGGCGTTCCTGTCGACGCGACTCGCCCAGACGTACGGCGGCTACGCCCGCGACCAGCTCGACCGGGTGGCGGCCCGCCGCGAACGCACCGGCGAAACGAACCACAAGCAGGCCATGCACATGATCCGGCTGCTGACCGCCGGAGCGCACGTGCTGCGCACCGGGCAGGTCCTGGTCGACGTGGGACCGTTGCGGGACCGGCTGTTGGCGGTCCGGCGCGGCGAGCTGCCGTGGGCGGTGGTCACCGCGTGGGCAGCGGACCTGCTGGCCGAGCTCGACGACGCTGCGGCCGGCACCGCACTACCGGAACAACCCGACCGGGCCGCCGTCGACCGGCTGCTCATCGCCGTACGGGAAAGGAACCTGGGGTAACCGTCGACGTGCCGCCACGGGCGCAGGATGACAGCCAGGGCTACCGGGCCGCCGCCGCAACTGGCAGAGTCTGCGTCAACATGACGTCGCTCGACCTCTGCTCCGACAGTCTTGACGGTCTTTCCGTCGGTGATGCCCTCGGCGCCCAGTTCTTCGTCCCCGGCACCAGCCTTGCCGCGTTGCTCGACGGGGTTCCGCCGGCCGGGCCGTGGCCGTGGACCGACGACACCGAGATGGCCTGCTCGATCGTCGCCGAGTTGCGCGAGCACGACGGCATCGACCAGGACCACCTGGCGGCCCGGTTCGCCGAGCACTTCGAGCCGTACCGTGGCTATGGTGCCGGCGCGGTGGTCCTGCTGCGCCAGGTCCGCCAAGGCGTCGCCTGGCGAGACGCTGCCGCAGCAGCATTCGACGGCCAGGGATCGATGGGCAACGGCGCAGCAATGCGGGTCGCTCCGCTCGGCGCCTTCCACGCCGGCGACAACCGTACGGCCGCTCTGCAGGCCTGGCGGTCGGCGGAGGTCACCCACGCCCACCCCGACGCCGTCCTGGGCGCGGTGGCGGTCGCCGTCGCGGCGGCGGAAGCCGGCTGGTCCCGGCTGACCGGGTCCCGGCCCGAGCCGGCCGAACTGCTCGACGTCGTGCTGGCGAGTTGCTGGTCGACCGAGCCGTACGCGACCAGCGCCGGCTCACCCGGGCGAAGCGAACGACACAGCGATGGCGCGACCGGGTCGATCTGATCCCGGAAGATCGGACCATCCGCGAGGCTCTCGATGCCGACTACCGCTACATCGGCATCGACACGACAACATTGGACGTTGCCGAGACCGTACGGCGGATCATGGATGAGATCCCGGAGATCTACGTCCCGCCGATGCCGTGTCGACCGGCTCAGTAGTGGTCGGACCGAACCAGAACCTGGCTACCGCATCGCGTCGAGATCAGGGGTCAGGCCGGGCTGACCAGCTGGATGAGATTGCCGCAGGTGTCGTCGAGTACCGCGCCGACGAACGGGCCCATCGGCGTGGGGGTCTGGATGAAGGTGACCCCGTCGGCCTGTAGCACCCGGTAGGCCTCCTCGACGTCCTCCACGGCGAACGAGGCCGCCGGGATGCCCTGCTCGGCGAGCGCCTGCTTGTACGCCTGGGCGGCCGGGTTCTCGTCGGGCTCCAGCAGCAGTTCGACGCCGTCCGGGGCGTCGGCGCCGACCACGGTGAGCCACCGGTGTTCCCCGACCGGGAAATCGGTCTTGGGGACGAAGCCGAGCTTGTCGGTGTAGAAGGCGAGCGCCTTGGCCTGGTCGTCGACGAAGACACTGGTCACGTAGATGCGGGCTTTCATGTCTTCTCCTCATCGCTGAGCGGCCACCGCTCGATGATCGAGCGCAGCGGCCGGGTGTCGAGGTAGTGGAGTTTGGTGCGGCCGACCCGTTCGCAGCGGACGAGCCCGGCCTCCTCCAGCACGGCCAGGTGCTGCGAGATCGCCTGCCGGGTGGAGGTGGTGCCGTGTTCGGTGAGCAGGCGGGTGCAGATCTCGAACAGGCTCATCCCGCCCTTGCGGGCGAGCTCGTCCATGATCCGCCGCCGGGTCGGGTCCGCGAGTGCCCGGTAGAGGACCGCCACCCGCCCCACAATAGGCAAGCCTGCACTTGCATATCAAGTCCCGCCTCCGCGAAAACCGGGAAAGCGGTGGCCGTGAAACGCGTCGAGGTGAGGCCGATCCACGTCACATCGTTGCGTGACGTGGATCAGCCTCACCTCATGGCTGGTGACAGCCCGTCAGATCGCGGTGAAGGTGATCGTGGCGACGTAGGTGCCGGCGGCGACGTCGGTCGGTGCCTCGATACGCAGGCCGGCGCCGAGCTCACTGGTGCCCCGGGCACCGGCGGCACCGATCGCGAGCGGGCTGCTGTCCAGCAGGCCCCGGCCGGCGTCGAAGGCCGGAGCGATGCTCGCCCCCGCCGTCACGGCACCCGCGCCGGGCTGCGACACCACGCGCGGAGTCCAGCCGAGGAACCGACCGGACAGCGTCTGCGTACCGGCGACGAAGTCGCTGACCTGGCCGGACGCGGTCCAGCCCGGTGCCGATGCCCGAGCGTCGGTGACCCGTACCGGCCGCAGTTCACCGGTCGACACCCAGCGGTCGGCCTCGGCGCTGAGCGCGAAGTCGCTCATCAGCACCTGGTCGTCGGCGTCGACGCTGATCACCAGGGTGCCGTCCGGCACCGCGGCGATGATCTCCTGACTGGTCGCGCCGACCCCGCCGCCGTGATCGTCCACGGCGAGGGTGACCGGTTTCGACGGCCCGTACGCGGTCTGCCCGGTGGGTGTCACCACCGCGACGCCGAGCTCGCGACTGTGGTGCCCGGCGGTGACGGTGAACGAGTACTCGCGACCGGTCGCCCCCGCGATCGGGGTGGCCTCGGCCGCGTCCGGCGCCTTCTCGAACCACTGGTAGCCGGTCAGCACAGTGTCGGCGGACACGTCGGCGGTGAAGGTCGCGACGTCGCCGACGGCAAGCGAAGTCTCGCCGGTGACGGTCACTTGCTGGCGCGGCACAGCGCCGTGGTCGTCGACGTGGATCGTCACCGGCTCGGCGACCATCGGCTCGGTGCCCTCGACACCGAAGGTCAGGGTGGCCCGGACCTCGACCCCGTCGAGCGCCTGCTCGGCGACGACGGAGTGTGCCAGACCGGACGCGCCGGGCAGGGTCGTCCACTCGTCGCTGCCGGGCCACCGCCACTGCCAGTCGACCGTGTCACCGTCGGCCAGCGGCGGGTCGGCGAGCAACTGAAGGTTGATCGGGCTGCCCTGGTGGTAGTGGCCGCTGAGTCCGTTGAAGAAGAACAGCTGCGTCGACGGGTCCGCGTCGGACACGACGATCTTCGTGCCCTTCTGCCCGGCGTACACCTCGGTCGAGCCGTAGTCCCAGACCGCGGCGAGGGTCAGCTGGTGATTGTCGAGGTCGAGGGTGACCGGCAGCTCGATGGACAGTGCCGCGGCGTCGGCCCCCTCCTGCAGGGTCGTGCCCTGGTACGTGGTGAGGTCCAGCAGGACCCAGCGGTAGAGCAGGCCCTCCTTGGCCGGGTAGACCGTGCCGGTGGCCCGCAGCGTCTGACCCACCCGGTAGACCCCCTGGATGCCTTCGACCAGCACCTCCCGGGCGCGGATGTCGACCGGCACCGGCGCGGACTGGGCGACGACGAGGTCGTCGCGGATCACCTGCAACGCCCACTCGCCACTGGTGTTGGCGTAGGTCGGCTGGACCTGGTACGTGGTGGCGTCGACCTGGCTCACTCCGGCGCGCGGCGACCACGGGGAGCCGAACCGCTCGACGAACCGCAGGCTCTCGCCAGCGGCGAGTTCCCGGCCGCTCACCCGGAGCAGGACGTCGTCGCCGAGGTACAGCGGGCCGGTCGCGACGAAGCCGAAGGACAGTGGCTCCGCCGACGACTCGACCCGGATCGGCACCCAACCGGTCGTCGACAGCGTCGTGCTGCCGGCGCGTAGCCGTACCCGCATCTCGTATCCGTCGTAGGCGACGTCGACGCGCTGCTCGACGATGCCCTGCGCAGCCTGCCCACCGGTGCCGGAGAACGCGTACCCGCTGTTCGTCGCGCCGACCGGCCGGATCGCCCACTGGAAGCTCTGGCCTTCGGCGAGGGTGGCACCGACCACTCGGGCCTGGAGCAGGTCACCGGGCTGGTACGCATCGGCGATGCCGGCGATGCCGAACTCGACGCCGGAGTCGTCGGTGACGGTGACCGCCACCGACGCCGAGGTGGAACCCCCGGCGAGGTTGCCGACCGCCGGCACGAAGGACGCGGTGAGCGGGTGTGTCCCGACCGCCAGATCCGGTACGACGAACTCGGCCGATCCGCCGTCGACCGGCGCGTGGCCGAGCACGGTGGCACCGTCGCGGAACTCCACGTACCCGTCGGTCTCCGCAGGCGTCACCGTCCCGGTGAGGGTGACCGGCTCGCCGACGGTCAGCGCGGTCGTCGACGCCGTCAGTGCGGTGGAGGTGGCCACGACCTCCGGCAGGTCACCGACCACGAAGGTGTAGGTGGCGGTGGCGGCCATCGGGGTGGCGCCGGCGGTGGCCGTGGCGGTCACGGTGAGCCGGTAGGTGCCGGCGGCGGTGAACGCCCAGTTGGCGTGCATGTGGGTCCGGCCGACGCTGAAGGTCTTGTGATCCTCGTCGGAGGACCACAGGCGGGTCGGGGTGCCGAACGACCCGGTGCGGAAGAGCTCGATGTCGCCGGGCCCGTCGAACTCGCTCAGTGTGAAGGTCGTCTGATCGCCGGCGACCGCGCCGGCCGGCACCGACTCGGTCGAGAAGCCGGGCCAGAGCTGCGTGCCGCCCGGGTTTGATTCCGGCGCGATCCAGGCCTGCTCGCCGGCGGCGGCGATGAACTCGTAACCGGCGGGGACGGGGCTGGCCGCGTCGTCGTCGATGTGGAACCAGATGTCGTCGGCGGCGAACCGGGTGCCGGTGCCTTCGGCGACGTCCGCCTTGGTGCCGAGGGCGAGAACGCCGTCGTCCAGGAAGGTTGATATCGCGTCGGTGTGGATGTCCTGCAGTACGCGGTACTGCTGCGGCGCGGGTGCCGGGCCGGGTGCGGCGGCGGCCTGCGTGGTGGGCAGCAGCAGCGCGCCGGCCGATGCGGCGACGGCGATCGCGACGGCCCCGGCGGCCAGTCGTACCGCCGGGCGGTGTATGAGCGAGCGTCTCAGGTTCATGATCGTTCCCTTCTCCGCGCGCAGCCTATAGCTAACGAAAATCATTCTCAATAGCTGCGACTGTGCTGCTCAGCTCAGGGATACGACACCCGACAGGACTGGCGCGGGTAGGGAAACTCCGTCCCTTCAGGGCGGAGGGAGGCCCTTAGGGCGGAGGGAGGCCCTTTAGGGTGGAGGGGAGGTCAACGCGCCCGGTCCCACGCCGGCGCGTCGCGGCCCAGCAGGGCGAGCAACTCGGTCTGGCGGTCCGTGGTGGGCCCGACGTCCGGTGCCGCCGCGAAGTATCTCGCCGGCAGGGAGCCCGCCACCGGCGCGAGATACGCGTGGGCCGCTTCGACCAGCACCGGGTCGAGGGCCGTGTCGACGCCGATCGCCTGGGCCAGGTCCCAGCTGTGCACCAGGTTGTCGTTGAAGCACAGTCCGGCCAGCCGCCGGCCCCGCATGTCGCCGGCCGGATGGTGGACGACGGCGTCGAGCACCCCGGGGCGGGAGAACGCCTCGACGGCGACGTCGACCGAGTGGCGTACCGCCGTGAGCGGATCGTCGCCCAGCACGTCGAATTCCGGTCGGGCGATGTCGAGCCTGCCGAGTTCGGCCAGGTGAATACCGTCGAGCACCGGGACCACCGCGAGGTTGCCACGCACCACGTGATCGACCAGCGCGCGTACGTCCCACTCGGAGCACGGCGTCGGGGCGCTCCACTGATCGGTGCCGATCCGTGCGACGAGGTCGCAGAAGTGCCGGCTGGCCTGCTCATAGAACCTGACGAAATCGGTGGCGATGTCGCACCTCCGTACCGCTGATCTGGACCGGGCTCCACACCCGCTTTCTTGACCGTACAGTCAAGTTTACCTAGTCTGTTGACCAGACGGTCAAGAAGGCGGGTTCATCTGATGGCACGAGACACCCGGGAGCGCCTGCTGCGCACGGCACGAGACCTCGTGCACGGCACCTCGCTGGCCGAGGTGAGCATCGAGGACATCTGCGCGGGGGCCGGCGTCCACCGGGGCAGCCTCTACCACTTCTTCCCATCGAAGGAGGCGCTCGGCCTGGCGGTGCTCGACCTCAACTGGTCGATGGTGCGGGCCGTGCTGGACGAGGCGTTCCAGGCCAAGGTCGAACCACTCGCCCGCATCGACCGCTCCATCGATGGGTTCGCCCGAATGCTCGGGTTGATGCGCGAGAAGATGGGCGCGACGCCCGGCTGCCCGCTGGGCGACCTGACCGCCGAGTTGTCCACCCAGCCGGGGCCGGGCCGCGACCGCGCACAGGACGTCCTGCGAGCCTGGGCCCGCTACTTCGCCGACGCCATCCGGGAGGCTCAGACCCGCGGTCAACTGGCCCGGACCACCGACCCGGCGGCGGCGGCGCTGCGCGTCCTGGCCTACCTGCAGGGATTGGCGCTGCTGGCGAAGGTCTACGACGATCCGACCCTCGTGGCCACCGCCCGCACCGCCGTCCGGACCCTCATCGACCAGACCGACTGACCGCACGTCGACGACGACGTGCGGTTTCGCGTACCCCGCGCAGTTGACCGATCAGTCAACCGCGCGGCCGGCCACGACGACACGAGGAGAACCAGCCATGGACCGGCCAGCGACAGCGACCCGTACCCGACGCACAGGCACGCCGGGGTCCACGTACCGGTTCGAACGCTTCACCACCGCGTTGCTCGTCGACGACATGTTCTTCCGCGCCGACGCGCCCGGTGCCGGCGACCGGGTGCCGACCTTCGATCTACCCACCCTGGACGGCGGGCGGTTCCGCAGTGCCGACCTGGGGCCGCTGCCAGTACTGATGATCTTCGGATCACGCACCTGCCCGGTCACCGAAAGCGCCGGCCCGATCCTGCGCACCCTGCACGCCGAATTCGCCGGACGGGTACGGTTCGTGCTGGTCAACACCCGCGAAGCACATCCCGGCGAGGTGTTCACCCAGCCACGGACCACGCAGCAGAAGTGGGCACACGCCCAGGAACTGCGTACCCACCACGGATTCGCCTTCGAGGTCGCGGTCGACGACATCGACGGCGACCTGCACCGGGCCATGACCCCGAAACCCAACTCGGCCTACCTGCTCAGCCCCACCGGCGTCATCGTCTACCGGGCACACTGGGCCAACGACGAACGCGGGCTGCGGTCCGCACTCACCCGGGCATCCGCCGGCCAACCGCCCGTACGGGGTGCCAGCAGGGCGATGGTGGGACCGTTACTGCGGGCGGTCGGGCACCTGCCCGGCGTGGTGGCCTTCGCCGGACGCGGCGTCGAACGCGACGTCTGGCGCGCGGCGGCACCGTTGGCGGTCCTCGGTCGACTGTCGCGGTTGTTCCGCCGGCTCCCCGCCGACCGCCGCGGGCCGACCGCGCCGGGGCTGCTACTGGTCATCGTCGCGGTCAGCGGGACTCTGCTGCTGCGGTGAGCGCCGCCGCCCGCCGTCTGGGACACGTGCCTCCTCACCGGCCAGGAACCGTTGCACGGACCCGGTGTACCCGATGGGGATGTGCCCGGTGTCGGGCAGCAGGACGACGGTCGCTTGCGGCAGCAGTCGTCGCACCCGGCGGGCGGTCTGCCGGGAGTCCAGCAGCCGGTCCCTGGCGCCGGCGACGACCAGCACCGGCACGTCGAGGCGGCGCAGCCGGTCGTCGCTGAAGATCGGCAGCCGGTCGCGGCGTCGCCGGTAGCTCCGCTGGATGAGCAGCAGGAAGTCTGCCAGCTCCGCCGATTCGGGCATCCCCGTGACGTCGGACGCCGCCGGGGGCGGGCCGAGCACGAGTCGGACGGCAGCGCGCCGGCCCCACGCCCCGAACGGCAGGAGGAAGAGCGACCCGATGACCGCGCCGTTCTTCTGGCGGCCGATGCCGCCCGGTACGAGCAACGCGAGCCGGCTGATCCGCTCCGGTCGGCGCTGTGCGTAGTCGAGCGCCAGCCACCCGCCCAGCGAGGCGCCGACGAACGCCGCCCGGCCGATGTCGAACGCGGCCAGCACGTCGTCGAGCCACTCGGCGTAGCTGCCGGAGGTGAGCGGAGGCCGCGACGGCGCGCTGAACCCGGGTTCGCCGATGACGTCGACGGCGTACACCCGGTGGGTCTGCGCCCAGACCGCGACGTCGCCGGTCCACGCCGCCGAGTTGAAGCTGCCGCCGTGCAGCAGGACAACCGGCGGGGCGTCCCGGGGACCGCAGACGATCACGAACGTGTCGCCGTGCCGGGTGGGAACCGTCGACTCCGTCGCCGGCACCGGCCAGCACCGCAGAAACGCCCGGTACCGCTGCTCGACCGCGCGGCGCGCGTCCTCGGACCGGTAGATCGAAGTCATCGCCGACCTCGCTGACTGAGACCGACATCCTTCAGGAGAACCATGGCGCTAAGCTACCTCAAACTTCCCTACGCAACAACAATATAAGGAAGTATAGGGAGTTGAGGACGGCACTGGTCTGGCCGGTCTAGGCACTCACCAGGCAGCAGCCGACGACGAACAGGACCGTCCCGAGGAGCAGCAGCGGCAGCCAGAGTCGCCGGGGCAGCTCGATCGCCCGAGCCACGTGCTCGCGGATCTGCTCGGTGGTCGCGGTCGTCGCGCCACTGCCACCCCGGACCGGCTCGAGCACCACCGTGTCGCCGTACGGCCGGGGCCGACCAATGGCGAGAACAGGGCGACCCGCCCGGACGACGTCCTCGGTGACCATGAATCCCCGGGTGTCGCGCCTGGGTCGCAACTGCTCCGGACTGATCGCGCCGGACCGCTGCAGCTCGGCCAGCCGAGGAGACGGCGGTACGGGGTCGGAGCGGGTCCGCTCGGTGTACTCCGTCACGCTGGTCTCGAACAGCGCGCCGGCCCACGGCACCAACGCCTGCCCGGCCAGCTCCGCCGCGACGTGCAGCGGCAGAGATTGTGGCCCGTCGACCACCGGGATCGGACCGGTCCCACCCGACGTGGTGTAGAGCTCGACCGAGCCGACGCCCTCGTTGGAACCGATGGTGTCCTGCCGGGCGACGACCACCCGGTACCAGACACAGTCGATGCCCGACAGCGGTGCCTGCACAGGCCCGTCGGGCCCGGCGACCGTACGTCCGACCACGGCCACCCGCTCCGCCGCCGCCGCCACCGCCGACGACGCCGCCGCCACCGCCGACGCGGCGTCCTCGGCGGTCAGCCGCGGCGTACTGGAGACGAGCTCCGCCAGCCTGCGCAGCCTCCGTATCCGGCCACCCAGATAGAAGGACACCATCAGCGTCACCACGCTGGCCGCGAGGACGGCCAGGACGATGATCTCCACGGGCACCGCTCCGTTGACTCGATCGTCCGCCGGTCAGGCACCTGCCGGTGCCGGGTCGTCGGTCCCCGTCGTCGACAGCGCGGCGGCGAGTTCGATGGTGGCGTTCAGTCGTTCGCTGATCGCCGGTAGCCGTGGCCAGCCGGACAGGACGACGCGCATCGCCCGGCCGTCCAGCCGGATCGGCTCATGGTCCAGCCCGCCCAGCTCGTGCAGTCGATGCAGGGCGCGACGCACCGGGCCGGTCGACAGCCGACGGAGGGCGTCGGAATCGGCGTGCGACACGATCTTGAAGGTCTGATCGACCCGAGCGTCCTCGTCGGTCTCCTGACCGGTCGGCCCGGGCCGAAGCAAGGAGAAGATCTTGAACCGGCGGCGGATCTCCATGGCCGGCACCGGGACGGCCAGGCCGACCAGCAGCACCGTGTAGCGCAACGTCCTGTCGTTGTCGCCGTGCACGCACCAGATCAGGGCTGCCTGATGGCCCGCCTGCTGGCTGGTGAGCGAGCAGCAGCGCTTCTCGTCCGGCACGACCGTGCCGAGGCCCCACCGGGTCAGCTCCGGCGCGGGCTCCGACTCGACCCATCCGGTCCGGGCGGCCTCCGGTAGCAGATCGGCCCGCAACTGCTGGACAAGCTGGGCGTCGCGCGACTGCTCGCCGCGTAGAAACAGCCAGATCAGCCCCAACACCACCAGACCGACGCCGGCGGCGATCGCGACGGACCACCCGAACGCCGTCCACCCCGACATCACTTCTTCGGCTGCACGGAACATTGGCGCCGACCCGCCTTCGCACTGGTGACCGCTCTGCGCCCACAGTGACGCATCGATGCAACAGCGCATGCCAGGATGTGGCCATGTCGTACCCCCCTCACCACCCCGGCTACCCGCCGATGCCCGGCGCCGTGTCCCTCCTGGTCGCCTACCCGCAGCCGATCGCGCCGCCGCCGGGCTGCGCCGTGCTGGTCGTTTCGGTCAACCGGGGACCGTACCTGGTACCGGCGACGGCGGCGGGCAGGTTCAAGGTCGACGGCCGCGACGTCCCGATCGCCCACGAGGGCACCTGGCACGTGGCGGTGCCGGCCGGGCAGCACGACGTCCGGTACACCGACTTCATGGGCGTGCCGGTGATCACCACGACGGTCGTCGCGCACCCCGGCGCGGCGCATCCGCTGTCGTTCCGGTTCGGCGGCTGGCGCAACCGCGTCCACGACGGGTACGGCACCGACGTGACGAAGTTCGGGATGTGGTCGAACTACCTGATCGCGTTGGTCGCGCTCGTCGTGATCGGGGTGCTGTGCTGCGGCGGCTTCGGGATCGTCGGCGCACTGTCGGGAGCTCCCTGACCGCCGGGAGGCTACGCGGCCGCTGGGCTACGGCCACTGGGCTACGGCCGCTGGCCAGGGAACCGAATTCGCTGCGTACGCGTCCAATCGCTGTCCGATCCGACGCCCCTCACCCAAGGAGGTGGCCATGCAGCACCATCGGAGGTACACCGGAAGGCTCGCTCTCGTCCCGCTCGTCGTGGCGCTCGCCGCCGCTGGCTGCGCGGGCCCCGGCGCAGGTAGCTCGCCCGGCCCGGATGACACTGTCGGTCCGGTCGGGCCGGCCAGCTCCGGACCGGTTCCCGAGGAGCGGGCGACCATCAATCCTGCTCCGACCACCGGCACCGACCCGCTCGGCTGCGGGCAACCGTTCGAGACGCCGGGTGACGACGTACTGACCGTCGATGGGCGGTTCCCGTCGACGGCGTCCGGCACCGACCGTGCCGTCACCGGCACCGTCGAGGTGACCAGTCGACGCGCCATCCGTGGCGTGGTCGGCCCGCGGGCCGAGGTTTTCCTGGTCCGGCAGGGCAGGGTGGCGGCGGTGCCGGCGGCGCAGGACCTGATCGGTGTCCAGTGGGATCTGGCGGCCGGCGACGTCGAGCAGCTGCCCGGCGACGTACCGCTGGTTTCCTGCGAACCGGCCGGCGGACCGGTTCCGACCGGCGCCTACGAGCTGTACGCGCGGGTGGTGATCGTCCCGCACGGCGGCACGGACCGGCTGGTGTCCTTCGGTGGCCCGTGGCCGATCCGGGTCACCTGAGGTACGCAGGACCTGAGGTACGGGTCGCGACGCCGACCGGGGTACGGACCGGGGGGGGGGGGGGGGGGGGGGGGGCGGGCACCCCCCCCTTTGGGTGGGGGTCAGGCCGTAGGGTGACAACAGGTTGGAGGCCTTTCTGGAACTGGAAATGAACCAGTGGCG
>NZ_JBSWXD010000144.1:0-17835 GCF_056160425.1 Micromonospora sp. ABR4_055 | reverse complement strand
GCCCGGCGGTGCGCCCCGCCGGCCCGGCCGGCGACCGCAGCGACTGGTGGGCGCAGCTGGACGACCTGCGGCAACGCTACCCGCTGGGCTACGACGAGCCGGACGACGGCACGCTGTCCCCGCAGTACGTGATCGAGCGGCTCGGCAAGCTGGCCGGACCGGACGCCATCTACGTCGCCGGCGTCGGCCAGCACCAGATGTGGGCCTCCCAGTTCATCTCCTACGAGAAGCCGAACACCTGGCTCAACTCCGGCGGCCTGGGCACCATGGGGTACGCGGTCCCGGCCGCGATGGGCGCCAAGGTCGGCCAGCCGGAGACGGTGGTCTGGGCGGTCGACGGCGACGGCTGCTTCCAGATGACCAACCAGGAGCTGGCCACCTGCGCCCTGGAGGGCATCCCGGTCAAGGTGGCGCTGATCAACAACGGCAACCTGGGCATGGTCCGGCAGTGGCAGACACTGTTCTACGGCGAGCGCTACTCCAACACCGACCTGGGCACCCACAAGCACCGCATCCCGGATTTCGTCAAACTGGCCGAGGCGCTCGGCTGTGTCGGGCTGCGCTGCGAAAACGCCGCGGACGTGGACAAGACCATTGCCGCCGCAATGGAGATCAACGACGTCCCGGTCGTGATCGACTTCGTGGTCGGCAAGGACGCCATGGTCTGGCCGATGGTCGCCGCCGGCACCAGCAACGATGAGATCATGTTCGCCCGGGACGTCCGGCCCACCTTCGACGAGGACGACCTGTGACGAGGACGACCTGTCACGACCCGGCCAATCCGATGATGACGAGGAAGAAATGACCAAGCACACGCTCTCCGTGCTGGTGGAGAACAAGCCCGGGGTGCTGGCCCGGGTGTCCGGCCTGTTCTCCCGGCGCGGGTTCAACATCGACTCACTGGCGGTCGGCGAAACGGAGAACCCCGAGGTCTCCCGGGTCACCATCGTCGTCGACGCCGACTCGTCGCCGCTGGAGCAGGTGACCAAGCAGCTGAACAAGCTGGTCAACGTACTGAAGATCGTGGAACTCGATCCGGCGGTGTCGGTCGCCCGCCAGTTGCTGCTGGTCAAGGTCCGCGCGGACCGGGCGATGCGCTCGCAGGTGCTGGAGACGGTGAACCTGTTCCGCGCCCGGGTGGTGGACGTCGCACCGGACACCCTCACCGTCGAGGCCACCGGCACGACCGACAAGCTGGACGCGTTGCTGCGCGATCTCGAACCGTTCGGCATCAAGGAGATGGTGCAGTCCGGTCTGGTCGCGATCGGGCGCGGCTCCCGGTCGATCACCACCGGGCCGGCGCTGCGCGCCGCCTGACCGCCGGCCGGCAGCATCGGCTGCCGGCCCTGATGACCTGCGGCAGGCAGCTGCCGCCCGAGGAAAAGCCGGCCACCGTGGCCGGGCACACGAGAGGGAAGTCATGACCGCTGAGGTGTTCTACGACGACGACGCCGACCTGACCGTCATCCAGGGGCGGAAGGTCGCCGTGCTGGGGTACGGCAGCCAGGGCCACGCCCATGCGCTGTCGCTGCGCGACTCGGGTGTCGACGTCGTGATCGGCCTGCCGGAGGGCTCCAAGAGCCGGGCCAAGGCACAGGAGCAGGGGCTGCGGGTCCTCGGTCCAGCCGAGGCTTCGGCCTGGGCCGACGTGATCATGGTGCTGGCCCCGGACACCGCGCAGCGGTCGCTCTACGCCGAGGCGATCGCACCGAACCTGACCGCCGGCAAGGCGCTCTTCTTCGGCCACGGGCTGAACATCCGGTACGGGTTCATCACCCCGCCGGCCGATGTGGACGTGGCGATGGTGGCGCCGAAGGGCCCCGGGCACCTGGTCCGTCGGCAGTACGTCGACGGCAAGGGCGTGCCATGCCTGGTCGCGGTCGAGCAGGACGCCAGCGGTGCTGCCTTCGGTCTCGCCCTGGCGTACGCCAAGGCGATCGGCGGCACCCGGGCCGGCGTGATCAAGACCACCTTCAAGGAGGAGACCGAGACCGACCTGTTCGGTGAGCAGGCGGTGCTCTGCGGCGGCGCGTCGGCGCTGGTGCAGACCGGGTTCGAAGTGCTGACCGAGGCCGGCTACGCGCCGGAGATCGCCTACTTCGAGTGCCTGCACGAGCTCAAGCTGATCGTGGATCTGATGTACGAGGGCGGCGTCGCCCGGATGCGCTACAGCGTGTCGGACACCGCCGAGTACGGCGACTACTCCCGTGGCCCACGGGTGGTCGACGCCAGGGTCAAGGAGGAGATGCGCAAGATCCTCGCCGAGGTGCAGTCCGGGGAGTTCGCCCGGGAGTGGATCGCCGAGGACGACGCGGGCCGGCCGAACTTCGCCAAGTGGCGGGCCGAGGGCGCGGCGCACCCGATCGAGGAGACCGGGCGGAAGCTGCGCGGCATGATGAGCTGGGTCGACCGACCGATCACCGAGACCGCCTGACGCCGGACAGAGCCCATCACCGACAGTGATCGGTGATGGGCTCTGCGCCTATCTCGGGCGGAGTTTCGTTACCGGAAGATTGCGGCTTGGGGTCGGTTTCGGGTAGTCGGTTTCCGACGCCGATAATTGACCTACGGTTACAGGTAGTTAATGGCCGCCTCGGGTAATGTGCCCCGCATGCGTCTGGAGCAATCGCACCGTACGGAGCGCTTCGGGGCCGTTCGCATCCATGAGCTTCAGCGTGTCATCGAGCTGGACTCGGGGGATGTCGCCGGTGACCGCGGCCGTGGGCTGGTCTCTCAGGAGGACATCCGGGCTGTCGAGCGGGACATGGTGGTGGTCATACCCTGCATGAATGAAACACGCAGGGTGATCGAAGGAGTGCTCTCTGGTATTCCGCACGACTGTCTGATCGTGCTCGTCTCGAACAGCGGCCGGCAGCCGGTGGACCGTTATGAGATCGAGGCCCATACCGTTGAGCAGTTCTGCCGGTCGGCGGACCGGCCGGCGGTCACCGTGCACCAACGAGATCCAGGGCTGGCCGCGGCGATGAAAGCCGCCGGCATGCCGGAGCTGATCGACGAGAGCGGGCTGATCCGCACCGGCAAGGGCGAGGCGATGCTGATCGGCATGGCGGTCGCCGCGCTCACCGGGCGCCGGTACGTCGGCTACGTGGACGCCGACAACTACGTCCCCGGCGCGGTCCACGAATACTGCAAGGTGTACGCCGCTGGCCTGCACCTGGCCGACAGCCCGTATTCGATGGTCCGGATTTCCTGGCACTCCAAGCCCAAGCTGCGCGACGGTCGACTGTTCTTCAGCCGCCGGGGCCGCAGTTCGGAGATCACCAACGGATTCCTCAACCGGCTGATCGCCGAGTACTCCGGCTTCGGCACCGAGGTGATCGCCACCGGCAACGCCGGCGAGCACGCACTCAGCCTCGACCTCGGCCTGCGGCTGCGGCTGGCCGGCGGTTTCGCCGTCGAGCCGTACGAGTACGTCGACCTGTTCGAACGCTTCGGCGGCATCCTGGACACCGACAGCCCCGAGGTGATGGCGCATTCGGTGCCGGTGCTGCAGGTGGAGACCCGCAACCCGCACTTCCACGACAACAAGGGTGAGGAGCACGTCCAGGGCATGCGGATGCAGGCGCTCAACGTGCTGTACCACTCCCCGGTGTGCCTGCCGGCGGTCCGCGAGGCGATTCTCGAGTTCATGACCGACCAGGGGGCGTTGTCGCCGGGTGCCGAGCCGCCCCGCGAGCGGGTCTATCCGCCGGTCGGTTCGCTCGCCTTCGACCTGCTCTACGACACCCTGGAGGCGGAGGCCGGCACGTTCCGGCAGATCGGTGACGGCGGCATCGTCCGCAGCCGGATCCCCCGCCATCCGGTCAGTCCGGCGGCAGCCGGCTGACGGTCCGGCGGGGCGGGCTGACGGGTACGGCGGCAGCCGGCTGACGGTCCGGCGGCGGTCGGAGTGCGGCGGCGGTTGGCCGGGGGCGGGTGTTAGGTCTGATTTGTGAGGGCCCTCACCCCCGGCCCTGAGCCGCGCCGTCCACGGCTGCGCCTACGATCGCGGGTAGGCCGCCTCCGTGCCGGCGCGACACCCGGGCGGGGGAGCGTAGGGCGCAGAGCGGCGCCCCACCGCCGCCGATACCCGTCCCGGACGACTTTGAGGACCAATGAATCCTGTCGTACTGATCGCTGAAGAGCTCGCGCCCGCCGCAATCGACGTACTCGCTCATGACTTCGATGTCCGCCACGTCGACGGCACGGACCGTCCCGCCCTGCTGGCCGCGCTCGCCGACGCCCACGCGGTGATCGTGCGCAGCGCCACCCAGATCGACGCCGAGGCGTTGGCCGCCGCGCCCCAGCTGAAGGTGGTCGCCCGCGCCGGCGTCGGCCTGGACAACGTCGAGGTGCCGGCCGCCACCGCCCGAGGCGTCATGGTGGTGAACGCACCCACCTCCAACATCGTCTCCGCTGCTGAGCAGGCGATCGCCCTGCTGCTCGCGGTGGCCCGCAACACCGCAAGCGCCAGCGCCGCGCTCAAGGCCGGCGAGTGGAAACGGTCGAAGTACACCGGCGTCGAGCTGCAGGGCAAGACCGTCGGCGTGGTCGGGCTCGGCCGCATCGGCGTGCTGTTCGCGCAGCGGATCGCCGCGTTCGGCACCCGGCTGATCGCGTACGACCCGTACATCCAGCCGGCCCGCGCGGCGCAGCTCGGGGTTCGCCTGGTCGGGCTGGAGGAGCTGCTCCGGGAGAGCGACTTCATCTCGATCCACCTGCCGAAGACCCCGGAGACGCTCGGCCTGATCGGCGAGAAGGAGCTGGCGATCGTCAAGCCCGGGGTCCGGATCGTCAACGCCGCCCGGGGCGGCCTCGTCGACGAGCAGGCGCTGGCCGATGCGTTGGCCGAGGGCCGGGTCGGTGGTGCCGGCGTCGACGTGTACGCGAAGGAGCCGTGCACCTCGTCGCCGCTGTTCGCCTTCGACAACGTCGTCGCCACCCCGCACCTGGGGGCCTCGACCGCCGAGGCGCAGGACAAGGCGGGTCTGGCCGTGGCCCGCAGCGTCAAGCTCGCGCTGCAGGGCGAGTTCGTTCCCGACGCGGTGAACGTGCAGGCCGGCGGGGTGGTCGCCGAGGATGTCCGGCCGCTGCTGCCGCTGGCCGAGAAGCTCGGCAAGGTGTTCACCGCGGTGGCCGGGGTGGTCGCGGCCAGCGTCACCGTCGAGGTCCGCGGCGAGGTCGTCGGCAACGAGGTGTCGGTGCTCAAGCTGGCCGCCACCAAGGGGCTGTTCAGCTCGGTGGTCGAGGAGCAGGTCACCTACGTCAACGCGCCGCACCTGGCCGCCGACCGGGGCGTCGAGGTGGAGCTGGTCACCCACCCGGACACCGTCGACCAGCCCAACCTGGTCACCGTCCGGGGGGTGCTGCCCGACGGCGGTACGGCAAGTGTCTCCGGCACCGTGGTGCAGTCCGCCGGGCGGGACGTGGTCCGGCTGACCGAGGTCGACGGCTTCGACCTCGAGCTGTCCGCCGAGGGCATCCTGCTCTTCTTCCGGTACGCCGACCGGCCGGGCGTGGTCGGGACGATCGGCTCGATCCTCGGCGAGTCCAGTGTCAACATCGCCGCCATGCAGGTGGCTCGGCGGTCCGCCGGTGGCGAGGCGCTGATGACCCTCACCGTCGACTCCGCCGTCGGCGCGGAGTCGCTGCACAATGCCGCCAGCTCGATCGGGGCGACCGCGGCCAGCGCGGTGGACCTTCGCGAGGAGTGACCCGCCGGACGTGTCGTCCGACTTCGGCGGTTCGGGGACCCTCGTCCCCGAACCGCCGCCCGCTCAGCGGGTCGACGCGCTGGCCGGCGGCGGGTAGACCGAGCCGTCCTGCGGGTCGAGCAGCAGCAGATCGTGTTCCTGAGCCAGCCGTTCGATGGTGAGCAGCACCTCGTCGGCGCAGGTCTGACGCAGGTTCATCTCGACGTGGTCGGTTGCGGTATGTAATGGGACCTTTGCCCAGGGGCAGTCTTCTGTGGTGGAAGCGGCACCTTGATCCGGGTAACTGGCGGTCAGCGCGGCGTGGAAGGACGTGATCCGGCGGTCGGTCGCACCGTCGGCGTGCTCACCCTGCCGGCACAGTTCGTGTGCGGCGTGTACGTCCGCCGAGGTGGACTGATCGTCCAACGCCCATACGACTAGATCGAATGTCACGCCGCACAGCGTGCCATCCATCAGGGGGATCATTCCACCCAGTGCCGTGGCCGACAAGCAATGTCAGAGGAATTGGAACCTTGCGCCCGGTTGTGCGGAATCGATAGCGTGGCGGTGCGGTTGCTCAGGAGTTGCTCCGGCGCCGGTCGCGTCTTCGGGTGACGTTCCGGCCGGGCCGTGGTCTCCCGGGTGACTGCACCCCCGGTGCGCGAGCTGAGCGCACGTGTCGCCGGCCCGCTCCCGTGGTCATTTGCCGAGATCACGGGGGTGGGCCGCGCCAGGGGGCGATCTTCTTTCGCCGACCAGGTCCAGTACGTGGTATCCGTCCACTGTAGGAAACCAGTCGCGGCCGGCGGGTCCGGCGGCGAACAGCGCGGTCGCGTAGCCGTCGGCCACCGCGAGGTCCGCGCCGATCACCATGGCGGCGCTGTCCCGCTCCACTACGGCCCCGGTGTGCGGGTCGACGACCTTTCGGCTGCCGGCGGTCAGTCCGCTGGTCCCGATCGCTCCGTCCACCATGGTCACGGTGGTCGGCTGGCTGCCCGGCGTGGCGCCGGCCGGGCCGTCGCCGGTGTCTGCGGACAGCGGCTGCTGCAGGGCGATCCGCCACGGTCCGCCGTGCGGGGCGCGTCCGCGTACCACCAGATCACCGCCGCTGACCACGGCGTATTCGGTGATTCCGGCGGCGCGCAACCGACCAGCGGCCCGCTCGATGGCCCAGCCCTTGATCATGCCGGCCGGGTCGAACCCACCGGGCACCGCCCACGGGTCGAACCAGCCCTCGGTGGCCACCCGCATCGCCTCGCACCGGTGCACGATATCGGCCAGCGGCGGATAGACCTCGGCCGCGACCTCACCCCGGCGCAGCAGCGAAACCAGACTGTTCGGCCGCAGCGGACTGTACGTCACGTCGATCGCCCGCAGCTCCGCGACCGCGTCGCCGATCGCCTCGCTCAGCCCACGCCGGCCGATCCGTTCGCTGCCCACCAGAACGAGCTGGTACTCGGTGGTGGACGTGGCGACGGTGTGCCGGGCGACCAGCTGGCCGGCCGGGCGGTTGCCGTCCGTCGCCGTGGCGGTGCCGGACGACCCGGTCGGGGCGCCGGCTCCCGGCGTCGGACCGATCCGCAGATCGGGCGGTTCCGGCTGGGCGGCGCGGTACGCCAGCATCGTCGATTCTCCTTCGCCGGTGCCCGGATCCGGTCTTCACCTACAGTAGCCGTCCGAGGTAAGTATGGTGTTAAGCCCGGCTGTGTGCCCCCTGGGCGGCGCGGGACTCCTCGACCAGCGGGTAACGTCCGTATCCTGGGACCGACGTACCGATTTCCGGGACGATCGCTTAACGTGCGCTAGGCGGTCGACGGAGCAGACGAGGGAGTTGACGTGGCGATGGCGCGGATCGCGGTCGTGGCCGGCGACGGCATCGGATCCGAGGTGACCGCGCAGGCCCGGAAGGTCATCGACGCGGTGCTGCCCGGCGTCGAGGCGACCGAGTACGACCTCGGCGCCGCCCGCTACCACCGCACCGGCGAGGTGCTGCCCGACTCGGTACTGGACGAACTCGCCGGTCACGACGCCATCCTGCTCGGCGCGGTCGGCGACCCCAGCGTCCCGCCCGGAGTACTGGAGCGCGGCCTGCTGCTCAAGCTGCGGTTCGCCTTCGACCAGTACGTCAACCTGCGTCCGTCCCGGCTCTGGCCCGGCACCGCCAGCCCGCTCGGGGGCGTCAAGCCGGGCGAGATCGACTTCGTCGTGGTTCGCGAGGGCACCGAGGGCCTCTACACCGGGGCCGGCGGCACGATGCACCGCGACACCCCCGCCGAGGTCGCCACCGAGGAGAGCCTCAACACCCGGCACGGGGTGGAGCGGGTGATCCGGGACGCCTTCACCCGCGCCGCGCGCCGGGAGCGGCGCAAGGTCACCCTGGTGCACAAGACCAACGTGCTGACCCACGCCGGGTCGCTGTGGTCGCGGACCTTCGCCGCCGTCAAGGCCGACTTCCCGGACATCGAGACCGAGTACCAGCACGTCGACGCCGCGGCCATGTTCATGGTCACCCAGCCCCAGCGCTACGACGTGGTGGTCACCGACAACCTGTTCGGTGACATCCTGACCGACATCGCCGCTGCCGTGACCGGCGGCATCGGACTGGCGGCCAGCGGCTGCATCAACCCGGAACGCCGCTACCCGTCGATGTTCGAGCCGGTGCACGGCTCCGCGCCGGACATCGCTGGCAAGGGCGTCGCCGACCCGGTGGCCGCCGTGCTGTCCGCGTCGCTACTGCTCGACCACCTCGGTCACCCCGAATCGGCCGAGCGAGTAGCCAGGGCGGTCGCGGCCGAGTTGGCCTCCCGCGCTCCGGGAGCCACGCTGCGTACCGCCGAGATCGGCGATCGGCTGGCCGCTCACGCGGTGGGCTGAGCCCAACCGCTCGACCCGCGTACCGCCGGTCGAGCCTCGCCGTTGCCACACCGCGCACCGGCCGTGCGGACCGGTGTCCGCCCACGTCACGCGCGTCGGCGGCCGGATCCGCGCCGTCCTCCGTCGAGCCCGACCGGTACGGCCTCCGTCGATTCACGCGCCGATGCGCGGATCGATCCGGGTGCCCCGTGCCGGTCGGCGCGCCGACGTACCTCGGCCGTCGACGCCACCGCCGACGGCCAATCACCAGGTGGCGGACCTACCGGCCGTCGTGCCGGTTCCCGCTGAACGAACGTTCGGGGTAAGTTGCATGACACACAGCTTCGTCGCTTTCTCGCCATGGAGGTCAGCCCGATGATCGGCGGTGACAAACTCGAATTCGAGATCCGTCCGAATCCACACCCGGTAGCCGACGCGGAACGCGCCGCGCTGCTGGCCAATCCCGGGTTCGGTCAGATCTTCACCGACCACATGGTCACCGTCCGGTACGCCGAGGGCAAGGGCTGGTACGACGCCCGGGTGGAGCCACGGGCGCCGATCCCGATGGATCCGGCGACCGCGGTGCTGCACTACGCCCAGGAAATCTTCGAAGGACTGAAGGCCTACCACGCTGCGGACGGGGGAGTGACCCTGTTCCGCCCGGACGCCAACGCGGCGCGGTTCATCGCCTCCGGTGCCCGGATGGCGATGCCGGCCCTGCCGGAGCAGGTCTTCCTCGACTCGCTGCGGCACCTGATCACGATTGATCGACAGTGGATTCCCGCCGGTGACGACGGCAGCCTCTACCTGCGACCGTTCATGTTCGCCAGTGAGGTCTTCCTCGGTGTCCGGCCGGCCCGCGAGTACCTCTACGCGGTGATCGCCTCACCGGTCGGTTCCTACTTCTCCGGCGGCGTCAAACCGGTGACGGTCTGGGCGTCCTCGGTCTACACCCGGGCCGCCCCGGGCGGTACCGGGGCCGCGAAGTGCGGGGGCAACTACGCCGCCTCGCTGGTGGCCCAGGCAGAGGCGATCGAGCACGGCTGCGACCAGGTGGTCTTCCTCGACGCGGTGCAACGGCAGTACGTCGACGAACTCGGCGGCATGAACGTCTTCTTCGTCTACGACGACGGTTCGCTGGTCACCCCGCCGCTGACCGGCGCGATCCTGCCGGGCATCACCCGCGAGTCGGTGATCACCCTGGCCCGCCGGGCCGGTCACCAGGTCGTGGAACAGCCGGTCAGCCTGGCCCAGTGGCAGGCCGACGCGGCCAGCGGCAGATTGCGTGAGGCGTTCGCCTGCGGCACCGCCGCGGTGATCACGCCGATCGGCCGGGTCCGCTCGGCCGACGGCGAGTTCACCGTGGCCGACGGCGGGCCGGGGGAGGTCACCATGGCGCTGCGGCAGAGCCTGGTCGACCTGCAGCGGGGCCGGGGCGCCGACCCGGACGGCTGGGTGCACCGGGTGTTCTGAGCAGCGCCGTGACGTGGTGACCGGGCCCCGGCCCGGTCACCACGTCATCCGGTCACTGGGTCAACAGGTGGTCGCGCAACGCCGTGATCCGGTCTGCGGGCAGCCCGGCTGCGCGCAGGTACCCCTCAACCGAGCCGTGCCGCTGCCGCAGCTCGGTGAGGAACGTCTGCATCGCCTCGGCCGGGCAGGAGAAGAACGGCACCGGCACCAGATGGTCGTTGCCGGCCTGGGTACGCAGCCAGGCGAGCAGCCGTTCGCTGCCGGCGTTGCTCAACGCGTAGTCCTCGGCGATCACCGAATCCCGGACCCCGAGCAGGGACAGCGTCATCGCGCAGACCAGCCCGGTGCGGTCCTTGCCGGCCATGCAGTGCACCACCGCCGGTGCGGTCCGTGCCTCGGCCAGCAGCGAGATCGCCGCGACGAAGCCATCCGCGGCCTGCTCGGTCAGATCGTGGTAGCGGTCGGCCAGGTAGCGGGCGGCACCCTGATCCGGCTGGTAGGGGATCTCGCCCCAGTCCTGGTGCCGTAGGTGGATGTTGTGGTATTCGAAGCCGTCCGCTGGCGGGATCCGTCCGTACGTCTCGACCTCGTGCGGCCGGCGCAGGTCGATCACGGTCCGTACGCCGAGCGCGTCGAACGCCGCCGCGTCGTCGGCGTCGAGCCGGTGCGGCGAGTCGGCCCGGTAGATCCGCTGCCAGCGGACCGTACGGCCGTCGAGCCCCGGGTAGCCCCCGATGTCGCGGAAGTTGAACATGGTCGCGAAGGCCAACGAGCGGGTGGCGGCGGCAGTCATGGATCCTACGGTAGCCAGCCCGACCGACACCGGTAAACGGTGCGGGTAGCCGGTGCCACCCGCACCGGCCACCCGCACCGGGTGGGTCGTCACCGGGTCACATGATCCGGCCCGGCGCCATCGGCGGGACCGGGGTGCCGGTGGCACCGCCGTAGTAGGCGCTCAGCTTGTCGCGGTACGCCGGATCTGTCGAGCTGGTCCCGTCGTACTCGGGGGCGTCCTTGATCTGGCTCTTGTCGCGGTCGACGTAGACCTTCTGTTCGTCGTGGTCGACGTGGTTGACCACCCCGGCCGGCAGCATCACCTTCCGGCCGAAGATCCACGGCCCGGTGTCGACCACCAGATGGCTGCCGTCCACCTCTTCGGTGGCGGAGTCGATCTTGCCGATGCCGCCGTCGGTCGCCTCGACGTGGTAGCCGGCCAGGTTGGCGCCGTCGACCCCCGCGTCGTCGCGGTAGCGCCACGGGTCGAACGTGCCGGCCGGGGTGCCGCCCACGACGTCACCCTGACCACCGGCCGGCCCCGTCAGTGCGGTGTGTTGCGGATCGAGCCTGTCCATCGGAGGTCACTCCTTCGCTCGGCGGAACTGACTGCGTCGTCGTCCCAGGAATACCCATGGCGCTCGATCGGTACACCTGACCTCGGGCGGTCCCACTGTCCCGCGATGTGGATTCGACTACCGGTCCGGGCGCGGTCGGTGGCAAAGTACCCTGCGTGACTCGCCTCGTACTCATTATTGGCAGCTAGCGCGCCCGGCAACCGTCCGCCGAGCGCGCAGACCTCCCGCATCCGCGGGGGGTCTTTTTGTTGGCCGTACGAGGTCGGCCGGACGAGCGGGTGGGGACGGCCCGGCGCGAGCAGCGGGTGGTACGGGACGTCCGTCGAAAGGATCGAGATGACTTTCCAGGTCTATGACACGACTCTGCGCGACGGTGCGCAGCGTGAGGGCATCAGCTACTCGGTGGTCGACAAACTCGCCGTCGCGCGGCTGCTGGACGACTTCGGCGTCGGCTTCATCGAGGGCGGCTGGCCCGGCGCGATGCCGAAGGACACCGAGTTCTTCCGCAGAGCCCGCACCGAACTCGATCTGCGGCACGCCGTACTCGTCGCGTTCGGTGCCACCCGCAAGGCCGGCGTCAAGGTCGCCGACGATCCGCAGGTACGGGCCCTGCTCGACGCCGAGACACCAGCGGTCTGCCTGGTCGCCAAGTCCGACATCCGGCACGTCGAACGGGCGCTGCGCACCACCGGCGCGGAGAACCTGGCGATGGTCACCGACACGGTCGCGCACTTCGTCGCCGAGGGCCGGCGGGTCTTCCTCGACTGCGAACACTTCTTCGACGGCTTCCGGCACGACCCGGCGTACACCGCCTCGGTGGTCAGCGCGGCGGCCGCCGCCGGCGCCGAGGTCGTGGTGATGTGCGACACCAATGGCGGGATGCTGCCGTCACAGATCGGCGCGGCGATCGCCGATCTGGTCGACCGGACCGGGCTGAGCGCCGACCGGCTCGGCATCCACTGCCAGAACGACACCTCCTGCGCGGTGGCCAACACCATCGCCGCCGTCGAGGCGGGCGTCCGGCACTTCCAGGGCACCGCCAACGGGTACGGCGAACGCCCCGGCAACGCCGACCTGTTCGCCGTCGTCGCCAACCTGCAACTCAAGCTCGGGCTGCCGGTCCTACCGGACGGCTGCCTGGAACAGATGGTGCGCGTCTCGCACGCCATCGCCGAGATCGCCAACATCGCCCCCGACACCCACCAGGCCTACGTCGGGGCCGCCGCCTTCGCCCACAAGGCGGGGCTGCACGCGAGTGCGATCAAAGTGGATCCGTTGCTGTACAACCACGTCGACCCGTCGGTTGTCGGCAACGACATGCGGATCCTGGTGACCGAGATGGCCGGCCGGGCCAGCATCGAGTTGAAGAGTCGTGAACTCGGTGTCGACCTGGCCGGCCATCCGGACGCGCTGTCCCGGGTCACCAAGCGGGTCAAGGAGCTGGAGGCCGGCGGCTGGTCCTTCGAAGCCGCCGACGCCTCGTTCGAGCTGCTGGTCCGCTCCGAGTTGGCGGCCGACA
Source organism: Micromonospora sp. ABR4_055 (assembly GCF_056160425.1). Classification (NCBI taxonomy): domain Bacteria; kingdom Bacillati; phylum Actinomycetota; class Actinomycetes; order Micromonosporales; family Micromonosporaceae; genus Micromonospora; species Micromonospora sp. ABR4_055. The sequence goes on along the minus strand of NZ_JBSWXD010000144.1, from coordinate 4,945 downwards.
CCGGTGCCGTCACCACCCGGCCGTTCGCCCTGGAGTCCTACCGGGTGCTGGTGGAGCACCGCGAGGACGGCGCGGTGGTCTCCGAGGCCACCGTCAAGGTCCGGGTACGCGGCGAGCGGGTGATCGCCACCGCCGAGGGCAACGGCCCGGTCAACGCCCTCGACGAGGCGTTGCGGGTGGCGCTGCGCAGCCACTACCCGGACCTGGCCGACTTCCGGTTGGCCGACTACAAGGTGCGGATCCTGGAAGGCAGCCAGGGCACCGGGGCGATCACCCGGGTGCTGGTGGAGACGGTCGACGGCAACGCCCGGGACTGGACCACCGTCGGGGTGCACGAGAACGTGGTCGAGGCCAGCTGGCACGCCCTGGTCGACGCGCTCACCTACGGACTGGCCCGCAGCCGGACCACCACTGGCGTCTGACCTGCCGGCCCGGGGCCACCGGTGACCTGCCCTGGCCCCGGGCGGGCGGTCCAGGTCAAGCGGCCGGCAGCACCAGCCCGGCGACGACCATCCGGTGGTCGCTGCCGGGCACCCGGTGCACGGTCACCGACCGCACCCCGATCCGGTCGTCCACCAGCACCCGGTCCAGCGTCACCGGCGGGATCGGGCTACCGTCGTACGGCCCCCAGGTGCCGACCAGCCCGTCGCCGGTCGCGTCGGCGGCGTCGACGTAGCCTGCCGCGATCAGCCGGCGCAGCGCCGCGTGGTCCAGGGTGGCGTTGAAGTCGCCGGCCAGGATTCGCGGCGGGCCCTGCGGGTCGGGGCGGGGCTGTCCGGCCAGGTCGGCCCGCCACGACGACAGGGTGTGCAGCGCGAACGGCGCCATCGGGTGCGCCGACTCGACCCGTACCGGCCCGCTGCCCGGCGGGCGGACCGTGCCGTACGACTGGGCGAAGCCGCCCACGTTGCGCCGCACCCCGTCGTCGGTGACCGGCCAGCGCGCGTAGACCGCCGACCCGGTGGTCCCCACCTCCGGATCGGCCCGGCGGTACGGCAACAGGTCGCCGACGCCGAGCCGGTCCAGCTCGGCCTCGGCCGCCGGAGTGAACTCCTGCATCGCCAGCACGTCCACCCGCTCCCGGCGCAGCAACTCCATCAGCACCGTCAGGTCCGCCGCCCCGGCCAGCAGGTTGGCCGTGGCGACCCGGACCGTGACCCCGTCGGCGGCGGTCGCGGTCCGGCCGCCGTCCGGCACCGCCCGGGGCAGCACCGCGACGGCCAACGACACCACCGCCAGCAGCGCGGCACCGCTGGCCCACCACCGCCGGGACCAGACCGCCACCGCCAGCGGGACAACCGTCCAGGCCGCCACGTACGGGGTGAACGCGAGCAGCTGCACCAGCGGGCCGGACTCCCAGCCGGCCAGCCGCAGCACCGCCCAGAGCAGCCCCGGCAGCACCACCGGCCACACCAGCCAACCGGCCGGGCGGCGCCTGGTGCTGGCCGGGGGCTGCGGGGTGGAACTGGTCTGCGGCGCGGTCACGCCGGAACGGTATCCGGTGTGACCGGCGTCGGACCTGCCACCCCGGTTCGGTGTCGGTCCTACCACCCCGGCCGGTCAATCACCCGGTCGGCGACGGATCCCGGCGTTAGAACGGCCCGATCCGGGGCACCCCTGCGCCGGCGCCGCAGTGGCCCCGCACCGTCGGGGCCGACCGGCGATTGGCGACCAGCGTCAAGGACGGTGCGATGACGACGACCGAGCCACAAGTCAGTACGGAACAGCCAGCCGACGCCGCTCCGGCCGCGGCCGCACTGGAGCAGACGCTGTTCGAGGTCAAACGGGTGATCGTCGGGCAGGACAGGCTGGTCGAGCGGCTACTCACCGCGTTGCTCGCCAACGGACACTGCCTGCTGGAGGGCGTACCGGGGATCGCCAAGACCCTCGCGGCGCAGACCCTCGCGGTCGCCGTCGGCGGCAGCTTCTCCCGGATCCAGTTCACCCCCGACCTGGTGCCCTCCGACATCGTCGGCACCCGGATCTACCGGGCGTCGACCGAGTCGTTCGACGTCGAACTCGGGCCGGTGATGGCCAACCTGGTGCTCGCCGACGAGATCAACCGGGCGCCGGCCAAGGTGCAGTCGGCGCTGCTCGAGGCGATGGCCGAGCGGCAGGTCTCGATCGGCGGCCGCAGCTACCCGGTGCCGGACCCGTTCCTGGTACTGGCCACCCAGAACCCGATCGAGTCCGAAGGCGTCTACCAGCTTCCGGAGGCGCAACGGGACCGGTTCCTGATGAAGGTCGTGGTCGACTACCCGACCGACGAGGAGGAGCTCGGCATCCTCTACCGGATGGGGGTGGACCGCCCGCAGCCCCGCCAGGTGCTGGACGCGGCCACCCTGTGCGCGATGCAGCAGCAGGCCCGGGAGGTGTTCGTCCACCACGCGCTCGCCGAGTACATCGTCCGGCTGGTGCTGGCCACCCGCCGCCCGCAACTGTTCGGGCTGCCGGAGCTGACCGGGCTGCTGGCGTACGGTGCCAGCCCGCGCGCCACCCTCGGTCTGGTCGCCGCCGCCCGGGGCCTGGCACTGCTGCGCGGCCGCGACTACGTGCTGCCCGAGGACGTCCGGGAACTCGCCACCGACGTGCTCGCCCACCGGCTGGTGCTCTCCTTCGACGCGGTCGCGGACGGCGTCGACGCCGGGTCGATCGTCCGCCGGCTGATCCAGGTGGTCCCGCCGCCGCGGATCGCGCCGGCCCACGACCAGCGACCCGGACTGGCGGCCGTCGCGTGACTGGCGACTGCCCGCCCGGCCCGGCCACCCTGCCGGAGCTGACCCCACCGGACCCGCTGCGCCGGCTGGAGCTGACCGTGACCCGGCGGCTGGACGGCCTGCTGCACGGGCAGCACCTGGGTCTGCTGCCCGGCGCCGGCAGCGAACCCGCCGGCAGCCGGGAGTACCGGCCCGGCGAGGACGAGGTACGCCGGATGGACTGGGCGGTCACCGCCCGGACCACCGTGCCGCACGTCCGCGAGGTCGACGCCGACCGGGAGCTGACCTGCTGGCTGCTGGTCGACGGGACGGCCAGCATGGACTTCGGCACCGGTGAGCTGGAGAAGCGGGAACTGGCGGTGGCGGCGGTCGCCGCGGTCGGCTTCCTGACCGCCGGCACCGGCAACGCGGTCGGGGCGCAGCTGATCGGGGCGGGCGGCATCCGCCGGTTCCCGGCCCGCACCGGCCGGGACCATCTGCTGCACCTGCTCCGTGCGCTGCTCGCGGCGCCCCGCGTACCGGCCGACCGGTCCGGCCGGGACGCGCCGCCGCCGCTGGCCGACGGGATCGACGGGCTCCGGCGGGCGGCCACCCGGCGCGGGCTGGCGGTGGTGGTCTCCGACTTCCTCGACGGACTGCCGGACGACCCGGCCGACCGGCCGGACTGGGAACGGCCGCTGCGCCGGCTCGCCGCCGGGCACCAGGTGCTGGCGATCGAGGTCACCGACCCCCGGGAACTCGACCTGCCCGACGTCGGGGTGATCACCGTCGAGGACCCGGAGACCGGCCGTCGGCGGGAGATCAGCACCGCCAGCCGGGACCTGCGGCGACGGTACGCCGAGGCCGCCGCCGAGCAGCGTGGCCAGGTGGCCGGGGCGATCCGCCGGTCCGGCGCGGCCCATCTGGCGCTGCGTACCGACCGGGACTGGGTGGCCGACATAGTCCGGCACGTGCACCGCCAACGGCAACTGGCCGGCTGCCCGCCGGCCCGCCCCGCCCCGGTACCGGCAGGAGGAGACCGATGACGTGGCAGTCCCCGGAGCGGCTGTGGCTGCTCGCCGCGGTTGCCGCGCTGGCCGGCGGCTATCTGCTGATGCAGCGGCGCGGTGCCCGGTACGCGGTTCGGTTCACCAACCTGCGGCTGCTGGACCGGGTGGCGCCGCAGCGTCCGGCCTGGCGTCGGCACCTGCCGGCCGGCCTGTTCCTGGCGATGCTGGCGTTGCTGGTGGCCGGGTTCGCCCGGCCGATGGACGAGGTCCGGGTGCCCCGGGAACGAGCCACGGTGATGGTCGCGGTGGACGTGTCCACCTCGATGCTGGCCAACGACGTACGGCCGGATCGGCTCGGCGCGGCGAAACGGTCGGCGCACGAGTTCGTCGGCGATCTGCCGGCGCAGTTCAACGTCGGCCTGGTGGCGTTCGCCGGCAACGCCTCGGTGCTGGTCGGGCCGGGTACCGACCGGGAGGCGCTGGGAGCCGGCATCGACCGGCTCGCCGAAGGGATCACCGGGGCCCAGGGCACCGCCATCGGCGAGGCGATCAAGACGTCGCTGGAGGCGATCCGGTCGCTGGACGCGCAGGCCGCCGAGGAGATCCCACCGGCGCGGATCGTGCTGCTGTCCGACGGGGCGAACACGTCCGGGCGGTCGCCGGAATCGGCGGCGGCCGAGGCGGTGGAGGCCGGGATCCCGATCGACACCATCTCGGTCGGGACCGCCGCCGGCTACATCGACTACGGCGGCGGCCGGCCGCTGCGGGTGCCGGTGGACGGCGAGAACCTCGAAGCGGTGGCCGAGTTGACCGGCGGTGCCTACCACGAGGCGGCCAGCAGCAGCCAGTTGAGTGCCGTGTACGCCGACATCGGCACCTCGGTCGGCTACCGGCTGGAGCTGGCCGACGTGTCGGCCCGGTTCATCGGATTCGGTCTGCTGCTCGCCGTGGCTGCCGCCGGGACCTCGCTGTTGTGGTTCTCCCGGCTGCCCTGACCCGCGTCACCCCCCCGCGAGACCCGACCTGGACCTGAGGAGGAGCCGATGACTGTGCCCACCGGGCTGGGCGAGCCGCGTGGCCCGTGGTTCGTCTCGCCGGACGCGGACCGCTGGCCGGGGCTGGACGGCTCCGCCGTACCGCCGGCACCGACCCCGCCGCGACGGTGGCGCCGCCGGCTGCTGACCGTCGCCGCGGTGCTCACCCTGTCGGCGGCGTCCGGCGGGCTGGCCGGCGCGGTGG
>NZ_JBSWXD010000143.1:0-17982 GCF_056160425.1 Micromonospora sp. ABR4_055 | reverse complement strand
CCCCCCCCCCCCCCCCCCCCCCCCCCCCCCCCCCCCCCCCCCCCCCCCCCCCCCCCCCCCCCCCCCCCCCCCCCCCCCCCCCCCCCCCCCAGCCGGACAACTGGTGGCGGATCAGGCGGGTTGGATGAACGTGATGCTCTGCGGACCGTTCATGCGAATTGGTTCGCCAGTGGCACTGCTGAAGTCGGTGCCACCGTGCCAGCGGTGCTCACTACTGCAGACACAGCGGATCTTCACCTGCTGTCGCGGCAGTACCATGAGCGACGCGCCGGTCGCCTCGTCGGCCAGCTCGACGATCCCCACCGGGTCTTTCGTGCTGACGTTGAGCAGAACCAGCTGGCCCGGACCCTGCGGCGGGTCGGCGATCTCGATGCTCACCGAGGTCCCGGCCTCCAACTGGTACGCGTACGGCGGGGCGTTGACGTCCGCCGCCACCAGGTCGGCGCGCAGCCGGTTGCCGACGTGCCCGCTCCACTGGTACGGGTAGCCGTCCGCTCTGAACAGCAGCGGCCACTCGTACGGCCCCAGCCAGTCGACGACGAACGAGCCCTTGTCGTCGACCGGTGCGTAGCGCGGATCCCGCGAACCGTCGGCGACCGGCGCGACGAGCCCGACCGTACCGTTCGTCAGGGTCTCGTCGTCGGCACCCTGCACGGTGCCGACGATCACTGAGCGCGCGTCCAGTCGGATCGTCGGCCCGGACCGCACCTCGTCGGCGGAGAAGGTGAACCACCGCGCATTCTTCTGGGTGCCGGTGCCGCCGTCCTGGCTGACCCACTGGGCACCGTACCGGCTACCCGAGTCGGGCAACGCGAACAGATTGTAGGAACCCGGCCCGGGAACCGAGACATTCACCCGGCCCCGGGAGTCGCTCCGGGTCGGGCAGACGTCGGTAAAGCTGAACGTGAATACCGGAACGGCGAATACGCAGATGTCGGCCACCGGCTCGCCGGTGATCGCGTCCACTACGTCGGTGCGGATACCCGGCCCGTCGAAAGCCGTCGTCGCGTACGCCTGCGGTGCGATCGTGGCACCGCCCAGGAGGGCCGCAGCGACCACCGAACCGAGCACGATCCTCCGTTTCCGGTTGCCGACCGAGCGTGGTTGGACGGCGCGGTGGGCCCCGCCTTTGCCGCCTGTGGAAAATCGAATGATTCTCAACGAGGTTGCCCCTTTCGCATTTGCACTGCACTGCTAGGTGCCAGATGAGTTTGTAGCACGGATCATCGTCAATTCCCGGTTGCGGATGCCGGTGCGGCGAGCGTTTCGCTGTCGATCGGCGCCCGCGATGCTTGGAAACGCGCAACCGGGTTCGGTTCCGGGTGATCCCGCTCAGGCGGACTCGCGCCATACGACGGGGGTCGGCAGCAGCGCCCCGCCGGCTGCGATGTGGTCGCCGTTGATCTGGCGCAGCACCAGGTCGGCGGCGCGGGCCCCGATCTCCTTCGCTGGCTGGTGCACGGTGGACAGCGGTGGGTTGGTGCGGAGCGCCCAGGCGCTGTCGTCGAATCCGACCACGCCGACATCGGCCGGTACGGTCCGGTCGGCCTCGCGCAGGGTCTGGATCGCTCCGGCGGCGACCACGTCCGAGGCTGCGAAGACGCCGTCGAGGTCGGGTGTCCGCTCCAGCAGGGTCTGCATGCCGCTGACGCCGCACGAGTAGTCGTAGAGGGGGACTTCGGCGACCAGCCGGGGGTCGAACCGGTCGCCGAGTGCCTGGCGGAAGCCGGTGAGCCGGTCGGCACCGGAGTCGCGGTTCAGCGCGGCGGCGATCATGCCGATCCGCCGCCGGCCGGTGGCGACCAGCCGGGTGGTGATCTCCCGTGCCGAGCCGACGTTGTCGACCCCGACGTACGGGATCTCCTGCGCCAGGTCGGGCGGGTGCCCGACGAAGGCGGCCGGCAACTTCAGGTCGGTGACGACCCGGGTGATCGGGTCGTGTACGCGGGCCGAGACGATCACCGCGCCGTCGACGAAGCCGCCACTGAGGTAGCGGGCGATCCGTTCAGTGTCCCGGTCGGAGTCGACCACCAGGTTGACCATCTGGTACTCGCCGGCGGAGAGCACCGCGTTGGCGCCCAGCATGATCGCCCCGATGTTCGGGTCCTCCAGAAACAGCGAGTGCGGTTCGAGCACGATGAAGCCGACCGCCTGGGAACGTTGGGTGACCAGGTTGCGGGCGGCGGTGTTCGGTACGTAGCCGACCTCGGCGATGGCGGCGAGGATCGCGGCGCGGGCAACGGGGGAGACGTAGCCACCGTTGAGGACCCGGCTGACGGTGCCCCGGGACACGCCGGCGGCGGCGGCGACGTCGTGCACGGTGGCCCGCTTCGTCATCGGTCTCGGCCGGTTCACGCCGATCACTGTAGCGGCCGGCCCTTGACCTGCGGCGGAACGCGGCTCTAACGTCTGCACGTTCACACATTCGTTTGCCGACTGTACACACGACGAAATGTGTGCACGTGCACACACACGCCCGTATCTGCAGCGAGGACATCTCGATGACACTGCCCCGTGACCGGTCGGCCGCATCACTGCTGCCGTCGATCCGCGGCATCGCGCTGGGCTGTGACTACAACCCGGAGCAGTGGCCGTCGGCGGTGTGGCGCGAGGACGTCGCGCTGATGCGACAGGCCGGCGTCGACCTGGTGGCGATCAACATCTTCGGTTGGTCGAGCATCGAGCCCCGGCCGGGCGAGTACGACTTCGCCGCCCTCGACGAGGTGATCGGCCTGCTGCACGACGCCGGCATCCGGCTCAACCTCGGCACCGGCACCGCCTCCCCGCCGCCCTGGCTGACCACCCGCCACCCCGAGGTGCTGCCGCGGGCCGCCGACGGCACCACCCGCTTCCCCGGCGGGCGACAGGCGTGGTGCCCCAGCTCGCCGGTGTACCGCGGGCACGCCCTGGCGCTGGCCGAGCAGGTCGCCCGACGCTACGGCGGGCACCCCGCCCTGGCGCTGTGGCACGTGTCCAACGAACTCGGCTGCCACAACGCGTTGTGCTACGACGAGCCCAGCGCGGTCGCGTTCCGGCACTGGCTGCGGCAGCGCTACGGCAGCCTCGACGCACTCAACGACGCCTGGGGCACGGCCTTTTGGAGTCAGCGCTACGGCGACTGGGACGAGGTGGATCCACCCCGGGCGAACCTGTCGGTGGCCAACCCGGCACAGCTACTGGACTTCCACCGGTTCAGCTCCGCGCAGTTGCTGGAGCACTACCGCGCCGAGGCGGCGGTACTGCGCCGGTACAGCGCCGCGCCGATCACCACGAATCTCATGGTAACCGCCCATATCAGGAATCTAGACTACTGGTCCTGGGCTCCTGACCTGGACATCGTAGCCAACGACCACTATCTGGACCACCGGCTCGGCGACCCGGTCGCGGAACTATCCTTCGCCGCCGACCTCACCCGTGGGCTGGCCGGGGGAGCGCCGTGGATGCTGATGGAGCAGGCGACCGGCGCGGTCAACTGGCAGCCCTGGAACCTCGCCAAGGAGCCGGGCCAGATGATCCGCAACTCGCTCACCCACGTCGCCCGGGGCGCCGACTCGATCTGCTTCTTCCAGTGGCGTGCCTCCGCCGCGGGCGCCGAGAAGTACCACTCGGCGATGCTGCCGCACGCCGGCACCGACACCACCACCTGGCGGGAGGTGCTGCGACTGTCGGAGGTGCTCGACCGGGTCGGCGAGGTCGCCGGCACCCGGGTGCACTCCGACGTGGCCCTGCTGTTCAGCTGGGAGTCCTGGTGGTCCGCCGACGGTACGGCCCGCCCGTCGACCGAGATTCGCTACCTCGACCAGGTGCACGCCGCGTACACCGGGCTGCGGGAGCTCGGCGTTACCTGCGACGTCGCCGCGCCGGACGCCGACCTCGCCGGGTACCGGCTGGTCGTCGTGCCGTGTCTGCACCTGGTGACCGACGAGCAGGCCACCGCGCTCGCCCGGTACGTCGACGCCGGCGGCCACCTGCTGGTGACCTTCTACAGCGGCATCGTCGACGAACACGACCGGATCCGCCTCGGCGGCTACCCCGGTGCCTTCCGGGATCTGCTCGGTGTGGTCGGCGAGGAGTTCGTCCCGCTGCTGCCCGGGGTCGACGTCACTTTGGACAACGGCGCCCGCGCCCGTTGGTGGACCGAGCGGCTGCGGACCACCACCGCCACGACCGTCGCCTGCTACGCCGACGGCCCGCTGCCCGGCACCCCGGCGGTCACCCGCAACGACTACGGCGCCGGCATCGCCTGGTACCTGGCGACCGCGCTGGCCCCCGACGGGCTGCGTGACGTGCTGCGTGCCGCCGTCGACGGGGCCGGGGTGGTCCCGCATGGTCCGGAGAACGACGGCTCGGTCGAGGTGGTCCGGCGCGTCGGCGGCAACCGCAGCTACCTGTTCGTCGTCAACCACGGCCGTCGGGAGATCCGCCACGCCGCCAGTGGCTACGAACTCGTCACCGGCACCCCGGTCGACGGGCGGTTGCGAGTCGGCCCCGGCGAGGTCCGGGTGGTCAGAGAGGAGTCGGCCCGGTGAGCAGATCCCGTCCGGTGCGGGCGACGGCGACCGGCCGTCGCCGGGCACCCGTGCCGCACAAGAGCGCCATCGCGATCTTCGTGGTGCCGTTCGGGACGCTCTTCGCGCTCTTCTACGCCGTCCCCATCGGCTACGCCATGGTCCAGTCGCTGTACGTCGTGGAACGCACCGGCACCTTCGGCCCGGCCCGGGAGGTCTTCGGCGGGCTCGCCCAGTACCAGCGGGTGTTCGCCGACGGCTCGTTCTGGTCGTCGATCGGCCGGGTGCTGCTGTTCGGCGTGGTCCAGGTGCCGGTGATGCTCGGCGTCGCTCTGCTGCTGGCCCTGCTGCTCGACTCCGGTCTGGTCCGCGGTCGACGCTTCTTCCGGCTCGCCTTCTTCGTGCCGTATGCGGTACCCGGCGTCGTCGCGGCGATCATGTGGGGCTTCCTGTACTCGCCCAACCTGTCGCCGTTCGCCGCGGTGACCGGTCGGGTGGACCTGCTCGGCGCGGACCTGGTGCTGTGGTCCATCGCCAACGTCGTCACCTGGGTCTACGTCGGCTACAACATGTTGATCATCTACTCGTCGCTGCTGGCGATCCCGCCGGAGATCTACGAGGCGGCCCGGCTCGACGGCGCCGGTCCGGCCCGGATCGCCTGGTCGATCAAGATCCCGATGGTGCTGCCGGCGATCGTGCTGACCACCGTCTTCTCCATCATCGGCACCCTGCAGCTGCTGGCCGAACCGCAGGTGTTCCGAACCTTCAGCTCAGCGGTGTCCAGCACCTACACCCCGAACCTGACCGTCTACTCCACCTCCTCCATCCCCAACTTCAACCTGGCCGCGGCCTTCTCGGTGGTGCTCGCCTTGGCGACCTTCGCGCTGTCGTTCACGTTCCTGAAATTCACCCAGCGCCGGGACGCGCGATGAGCGCCCCGGCCAGGACCACCGCCGGCCGCACCCCCGGCGGTACGCCGTCGCGGGAGTCGCTGCTGTCGCGGTCCGCCGCGACCCTGGTGATGCTGGTCTGCACCGCGTACTTCCTGGTGCCGATCTGGTGGCTGGTGGTCGCCTCGGCGAAACCCGAGGGGCGGTTCACCCAGGGTGCGCCCCTGTGGTTCGACGACTTCTCGCTGGTCGACAACGTCGCCGAGGTGCTGACCTACCGCGACGGGGTGTTTCCCCGCTGGATCCTCAACAGCCTCGCCTACACCGGCGGCGCCGCCCTGATCGGTACCCTGCTCGCCGCGATGTGCGGGTACGCCCTGGCCAAGTACCGGTTCCCTGGCCGGGAGACGCTGTTCAACGTGGTGCTCGGCGGGGTGCTGGTGCCGGCGACCGCGCTCGCCCTGCCACTGTTTCTGATCTTCAGCCGGTTCGAGGCGACCAACACCTTCTGGTCGGTGTTCCTGCCCAGCCTGGTCAACCCGTTCGGGGTCTACCTGGCCCGGATCTACGCCGCCGCGAGCGTGCCCGACGAGTTGCTGGAAGCGGCCCGCCTCGACGGCGCCGGCGAGGTACGGACCTTTTTCACCGTCGCCACCCGGCTGATGCTGCCCGCCCTGGTCACCATCTTCCTGTTCCACTTCGTCGCGGTCTGGAACAACTTCCTGCTGCCGCTGATCATGCTCGGCGACGAGCGGCTGTTCCCGGTCACCCTCGGCCTCTACACCTGGAACACCCAGGTCAACCAGCTGCCCGAACTGCGGGGCCTGGTGCTCGTCGGCGCGCTGCTGTCGATCGTGCCGCTGGTCGCGGCGTTCTTGCTGCTCCAACGCTTCTGGCGGACCGGCCTCGGGGCCGGCTCGGTCAAGTGAACCCCGCCTTCCGCCGTACCCGTCCACCCACCGATAACGAGAGAAGGATTTCGATGAGACTCCCCGCCTCGACGGTCGGCGTACTGCTCGCCGGCACGCTAGCGCTGACCGCCTGCTCCTCCGGCGATTCCGGTGACTCCGGTTCCGGTTCCGGCGCCGCCACCGACTGCAGCCCGGCCGAGGGCCCGGTCACCCTCGACTTCACCTCCTGGATCCCCGGCATCGAGCAGGTGGTCGAGGTCTGGAACGAGCAGAACCCCGACATCCAGGTGAACGTGCAGACCGGGCCGAACGGCAACGGCGGCACCTACCAGAACTTCTTCAACCAGCTGCGCGCCGGCAACGCACCGGACCTGGGCCAGATCGAGTACGACGCGTTGCCCAGCTTCCGGGTGCAGGACGGCCTGGTCGACCTCGGCGCCTGCGATATCGTGCTCGACGCCCAGGACCAGTTCGTCGACTGGACCTGGGGGCAGGTCAGCTTCGGCGAGGTGGGCTCGGCGTACGCCGTACCGCAGGACGCCGGACCGATGGCCCTGTTCTACCGGGCGGACCTATTCGAGGCCAACGGCATCGAGGTGCCGACCACCTGGGCCGAGTACGCGGCCGCCGCCGAGACGGTCCGCGCCGCCGGCGGCTACATCACCAACTTCTCGTCCAGCGACATCAACCAGTTTGCCGGGCTGGCCTGGCAGGCCGGCGGCCGGTGGTTCGCCAACGACGGCGACCAGTGGACGGTGGACCTGACCGACCCGCAGACCACCCAGGTCGCCGAGTACTGGCAGGACCTGATCGACCGCGACCTCGTCTCGACTGTGCCGCCGTGGACCACCGAGTGGGACAACGCCTACAACAGCGGCTCCGCCTGGACCTGGGTGTCGGCCGTGTGGGGCGCCAACTCGATCAGCTCCGGCGCGCCGGACACCGCCGGCAAGTGGGCGGTCGCGCCGATGCCGCAGTGGAACGCCGGCGACCAGGTCGCCGGCAACTGGGGTGGTTCCTCCACCGCCGTGTTCCGGGGCAGCGAGCACGTCTACGAGGCCGCTCAGTTCGCCCTCTGGCTGAACACCTCCGAGGAGGCGTTGACCCTGCTCAACGCCGAAGCGAACCTCTACCCGGCGACCACTGCCGGCACCCAGCTGCCGGCGCTGCGCGAGGGCGTGGAGTTCTACGGTGGCCAGCCGATCTACGAGGTCTTCGCCGAGGCGTCGGAGCAGGTCGCGGAGGGCTTCGTCTGGGGTCCGACGATGACCCAGACCTACGCCGACGCCTCCGACGGCTTCAAGGCGGCGGTTTCCGGTCAGGGCAGCCTGCTGGACGCGCTGACCGCCGCGCAAACCTCTACCGTGGATACCCTGAAGTCGCAGTCCATCCCGGTAGCGGAGTGACCATTTGATCGCGTACCTGCGGGCCGCGGGCGCCAGCCTCGTGCTGGACGCCCGTGGCCCGTACCCACCGGTCGTCCTGCACTGGGGCGGCGACCTCGGCGACCTCACCGAGGCCGAGTTGACCGACCTGGCCGACGCGGCGGTCCCACCGGTGCCGCCCAGTGCGGTCGACCAGCCGCTGCGACTCACCCTGCTGCCCACCCCGGGCCAGGGCTGGACCGGCCGGCCCGGCATCGCCGGACACTGGGCCGGCCGGCCCGTTGACGACCTGCGGTTGCACACCGTCGGCCGGACCGGTCCCCGTGACCTGGTAATCGAGTGCGGCTGCGCCGCCGGCGGGCTGCGGGTCAGCACCGACGTCTCGCTCAGCGAGCAGGGCGTCCTACGGCTCCGCCACCAGGTGCGCAACATCGCCGAGGTCGACCTGCACCTGGCCGCGGCGGACGTCGTGCTGCCGGTGCCGGAGCGGGCCGAGGAGGTGCTCGACTTCACCGGGCTCTGGGCCAACGAGCGGCGTCCGCAGCGCAGCCGACTGCGCGACGGTACGTGGACGCGGTCCACCCGCCACGGCCGGCCCGGCCACGACGACCCGTACCTGATGGTCGCCGGCACCGCCGGGTTCGGGTTCCGGCACGGCCAGGTGTGGGCGGTGCACCTGGCGTGGAGCGGCGACAAGCAGCTGTACGCCGAACGCCAGGCCACCGGGCAGAGCCTGCTCGGCGCCGGTGAACTGCTCGCCCCCGGCGAGCTGATCCTGCCGCCCGACGGCACGTACACCACCCCGTGGACGGTCGCCGCGTTCTCCGCAGACGGCCTCGACGGTCTCTCCGCGCGGCTGCACGGCTGGATCCGGGCCCGCCGCCCGCTGCCCGGGCCCCGGCCGGTGGTGCTCAACACCTGGGAGGCGGTCTACTTCGACCACGATCTCGACCGGCTGACCCGGCTGGTCGACGCCGCCGCGCAGGTCGGCGTCGAACGTTTCGTCCTCGACGACGGCTGGTTCACCGGCCGGGTCGACGACCGGCGGGCGCTCGGCGACTGGTCCGTCGACCCGCGGCGCTGGCCGGCCGGTCTGGGGCCACTGATCGACCGGGTCCGCGCCCGGCGGATGGACTTCGGGCTGTGGGTGGAACCGGAGATGGTCAGCCCCGACTCCGACCTGGCCCGTGCCCACCCCGACTGGCTGCTCGGGCCGACGCACGCGCCGACCTGGCGGCACCAGCGGGTGCTCGACCTGGACAACCCGGACGCCTACCGGTATCTGCGGGAGCGGCTCGGCGCGCTGCTCGAGGCGTACCCGATCGCCTACCTGAAGTGGGACCACAACCGGGACCTGCTCGCCGCGACCGGCGCGCACCGGCAGACCACGGCGCTGTACCGGCTCCTGGCCGACCTGCGGGTGGCCCACCCCGACCTGGAGATCGAAAGCTGCGCCTCCGGCGGAGGCCGCATCGACCTGGGCATCGGTGAACTGGTCGACCGGTTCTGGACCTCCGACACCAACGACCCGCTCGACCGGCAGCGGATCCTGCGTTGGACCAGTGTGCTGATGCCGCTGGAGTACCTCGGCGGGCATTTGGGCGCCGGCACCGCGCACGTCACCGGCCGGGCCACCGACCTGAGTTTCCGACTGGCCACCGCGCTGTTCGGGCACGCCGGCATCGAATGGGACCTGACCACCGCGACCGACGCCGAACGCGCCGACGTCGCCGAGTGGGTCGCCGCGTACCGGCGGCTGCGGCCGTTGCTGCACACCGGGACGCTGGTCCGCACCGACAGCCCGGATCCGGCCCGGCAGCTGTATGGGGTCGTCGCCGCCGACCGGCGTACCGGCGTGTACGCCCTGGTGGCGCTCGACGCGGCGCGGTCCGCGCTACCGGTACCGCTGCGGCTGCCCGGTCTCGACCCGCAGCGCCGCTACCGGGTGAGCCCACTGCGGATCGGCCCGGTGCCGGCGACGCTGCAGGTGCGGCCGCCGGCCTGGCTTCAGCGGGGCGAGGCGACCCTGCCCGGCCGGGTGCTGGCCGAGGTCGGACTGCCCGCACCGCTGCTGCACCCGCAACAGGCGGCGCTGTTCACCGCCGAGGCGGTCGGCTGAGCGCACGCCTGCAGATCGTTCCTCAGCCGGGTCGCCGGCGCGTCACCGGCCGCCCACCGTGCCCCGTGCCGCGTTGACGGCCGGGTGACGCGGTGTCGGCGAAGGTCAGGTCCACCGCACGCCGTTCAGGGGGACCACATGATCAGGACGATGCTCCGGGTCCGCGCCCGCAGCGGATTCGAGACGGTTGTGGAGTCAGCGTGGCAGGCCGTCGCCGACGACATCGGTGCGGCGCCCGGCAACCGACTGCGACAGCTGCTCGTCGACGCCACCGATTCGCGTACCTTCGTCGTGGTCACCGAGTGGGCCGACGACGACGCGTTGCGCGACCACCTCGACGGGCCCGTCGCCCGGCAGTGGGCCGACGCCGTAGCGGCCGCCTGCGAACCGCCGACCGCCGGCAGCTACCGGGTGATGCGCGGTCGGGCCGGCACCGACACCCGGATCTACGTCGACGTGCCGATCACCGTTCCCACCGACCGGATCGACGAGTTCCACCGTGGGCACGCCGAGGTCGTCAGTCGACTTTCCGGAGTGGACGGATATATGCGTGAGGAGCTGCTACGCGAACCCGGCACCCCGGTGCACCACATCTTCGCCGAGTGGAGCAGCCCGGAGCAGTTCCGCCGGTGGATCTCCGACCCCGACCACGAGCGGGCCGAAGCCGGCCCGATCGCCGAGTTCCTCGTCGGGATCCGCCCCCGGATCTTCCACCCCGCCGACCACCCCGCCGACCAACCGGCCGATCCGCCCGCCGATCCGCCAGCGGCAGCGGCCGACACCACCGACGTACTGATCGTCGGCGCCGGCCCGACCGGGCTCACCGCCGCGATCGAACTCGCCCGCCGCGGCGTCGACTGCCAGGTGATCGACAAACTCACCAGCCCGCCCGACCAGGCGGACAAGGCGATCGGGGTGCACTGCCGCACCATGGAGATCTGGGAGGACCAGGGCGTCGTCCGGGACGCGATGAACGCTGGCATCTGGCTGACCGGCCAAGCGGTCTTCGTCAACGGTCACCAGGTGTACCGGGGCAGCTGGGAGCTGCCGGAGCTGCCGTACGCACACCTGGGTCTGCCCCAGTACGAGACCGAACGGATCCTCACCGACCGGCTCGCCACACTCGGCGTACGGCCCCGGCGCGGCGCCGAACTGGTCGACTTCACCAGCGACGACGACGGAGTCACCGCCAACCTCGCCCACGCCGACGGCGGCACCGAGACGGTCCGCGCCAAGTTCCTCGTCGGCGCCGACGGCGCGCACAGCCGGGTACGCCAACTGCTCGGCCTCACCTTCACCGGCGGGCTGGGCCGCTTCCCGCAACTGTTCATGCTCGGCGACGTCGACGTCGACTGGGACATGCCCGCCGGCCACCTGCTGCGGTTCATCCACGAAACCGACGGCCAGCTGGACAACATGCTGGTCTGCGTACCGCTGCGGGGTGAATCCCGCTACCGGATCGCGACCATGGCGCCGCCGCGCTACTTCGCCGCCACCCGTGGCGAGAACGCCCCGCCCGGGTTCAGCGCCGAACTCGGCGAACCGACCCTCGCCGACGTGCAGGCAGTGCTGGACCAGCTCGCCCCGGCCGCAACGACCGCGGCCAACCTGCGTTGGTCGTCGATCTTCCGGATCAGTCACGGCATCGTCGACCGCTACCGCGACGGACGGGTCTTCGTCGCAGGCGACGCCGCACACCTGCATCCGCCAGCCGGCGGTCAGGGCATGAACACCGGCATCCAGGACGCCTGGAATCTGGCCTGGAAGCTGGCATTGGCGGTCCGTGGTGTCGCCGCGCCCGGCCTGCTGGACAGCTACCAGATCGAGCGCCGGCCACAGGGGGAAGAGGTCGTCGGGCGGGCGGTGCGGCTGGCCTTCACTGACGAGTTGGAACGCGAGGACCTCGAAAGGCAGTTCCTGCAGGAGATGTCGATGCTGGTCAGCTACGCCGACAGTCCACTCGTCGGCGAGTCGCTGGCCACCGTGGACGCGCTGCGGGCCGGCCCGGCCCCGGGGGAGCGCGCTCCCGACGTGTCCGGCCTACGTCGACGCGGAGTCGGACATTCGATGCGGCTGCACGAGCTGACCCGGGGGACCCGGCACACTCTGCTGCTCTACGCCGACCGGACGGCGGACGAGGCCACTCTGGCCGCCATCGACAAGCTCAGCGCCGACCTGCCGGATCGGACGTACGGCGAAGTCGAGGTCTACCTGCTGCTCAGCCCGGACACGCCAGCCCTGCCAGCGGACCATCCGCCGGTGCTCCACGACGCCGCCGGTGAGTTCCGGGCCGGGTACGGCACCGCCGGTGCCGCCGCTTACCTGATCCGGCCGGACGGGTACGTCGGCTTCCGCAGCCACCCGATCGACGTCGATGCACTACGCCACCACCTGTACCTGGTGTTCAACGGCGGTGTCCGGTGACCGCCGCTCCCCAGAACCAGACAGACCAAGTGAACCGGACAAACCAGATGAGCCGGACAGGCCAGATGAACCGGGCGGACCTGGTGCCGGGTCCCGTCCGCGCCGTGCTGTCGATGCGGACCCGCCCCGGGTGCGAGCGGCGGTTCGAGACCGAGTGGCAGGCCATCGCCGATCAGATCCGCACCCTCGACGGCTGCCTGCGCCAGGACCTGGTCCGCGACGCCGACGATCCCCGCAGCTACCTGATCATCACCGACTGGGCGGACCGGGAACGCCTCGACGCGTTCGGCCGCAGCGCGCAGCGCGACCGGCTGCTGCGGGTGATCCGGGAGCTGCGCGAATCCGCGCAGCGGCACACCTACCAGGTGCTGCACAGCGTGCCGAGCGAACGAGAGGAGCACCGATGACCGCCGATCCGCGACCGGCCGAGCCGGTCGGATCCGCTGAGCAGGCCGTCCCGGCGGCGGAGTTCTACACCGACGGGTACGCCGCCGACCCGTACCCCACCTACGCCCGGATGCGTGCGCAGTGCCCGGTCCGGTTGGTCGCCTCACCCCGGTTCGACTCCTATCTGATCACCCGCTACGACGACGCGCGGGCAGCGTTGACCGATCCGCGGCTGTCCAAGGACCTGTACGGCCCGGAAGGCCACTACCTGCGGTTCTTCGGGCCGAACTCGGAGGGCCTGAACAAGAACATGCTCAACTCGGATCCGCCGGAACACAGCCGGCTGCGCCGGCTGGTGTCGCAGGCGTTCGCGCCCCGGCGTATCGAGGCCCTGCGGCCCCGGATCGGCCAGGTCGTCGACGACCTGCTCGACAAGTTCGCACCGAGGGGCGAGGCGGACCTGATGCACGAGTTCGCCGTACCGCTGCCGATGGTGGTGATCTGCGAGCTGCTCGGCGTGCCGACACCCGACCACGAACAGGTGCTCGGCTGGACCCAGGTGATCCGGACCTCCGGGTCGGCCAGCCGGCCGCCCGACCAGGAGCGGGCAGCGGTGCAGCAGGTGCAGGCGCAGCTGCACGACTACCTGACCGGACTGGTCCGGGCCAAACGCGCGACGCCGGCCGACGACATGCTCACCGCCCTGATCGATGCCTGTGACCACGATGGGGCGCTCACCGAACGGGAGCTGGTCTCCACCGCGTTCCTGCTGCTGTTCGCCGGTCACCAGACCACCGCCGACTTCATCGGCAACGCCATGCTGGCCCTGTTGACCAACCCCGGACAGTACGAGCTGCTGCTGGCCCGGCCCGAGCTGCTGCCAGCGGCCGTCGAGGAGCTGCTGCGCTTCGACGGCCCGCTGCCGATCGCCAGCCCCCGGGTGGCTACCGAGGACGTCGAGTACGACGGTGTCCGCATCCCGCGCGGGGCGGCGGTCGGGGTGGTGCTCAACTCGGCCAACCGCGACCCGGACCACTTCACCGACCCCGACCGCCTCGACGTGACCAGCGAACGTGGACCCCACCTGGGCTTCGGCCACGGGGTGCACTACTGCCTGGGTGTTTCGCTGGCCCGTATCGAGGCCCGGACCGGCATCGGCGGGCTGTTGCGCCGGCTGCCGGACCTGCGGCTGGCCGTACCCGCCGCCGAACTGCGCCGACTCCCGGCGGCCTCGCCGTTTCGCGGGCTGCTCGAGCTGCCGGTCCGGTTCACCGCCACCGGCTGACGTACCACCGGTCACCGGGCGAACCGACCCGGCCGATCCACCACCGACCACCGGGCGAACCGACCCGGCCGATCCCCACCGTTCTGCGAGGAGTTGTCATGGTCTTCCGCAACGTGATCGTCTGCCGCATGGTGCCGGGCAGCGAGGACAAGATCGCCAAGACTTTCGGCCACTACGACAGGGCCACCCGGCCGCAGGACTTCGGCGTCATCGGGCGCATCCTGCTGTCCCACCACGACCTCTACATTCACATCGTCGAACGCAACGAGGACCCGGCGATCTCCGGGCAGACCCGGGGCCTGCCCGCGTTCAAGGAGATCGCCGAGGCGATCGGCCCGTACGTCACCCCGTACCCGCGCAACTGGCAGAACCCGTCGCACTCGGTGGCCAAGGAGTTCTACCGCTGGACCGCGGAAGGGACCGGCCCGGCGGAAGGGACCGGCCCGGACCCGGCCGGCCGGCATCTGACCGTGATCGTCGGGCGGATCAAGCCCGGCGCGGAGGACAACGTCGCCCGGATCTTCACCGAATCCGACGCCGGCACGCTGCCGGTCGAGATGAGCGTGACCGCGCGCTGGCTCTACTCGATCGACGACGTCTACGTGCACCTGCTGGAACGCTCGGTCCCGCACACCGCCGACGACGCGCGGATCCACGACAAGCCGAAGTTCGGCAAGATCATGGAGGAGCTGAGCCCGTACATCAGCCCGTACAACCAGGACGCCTGGCGTGGCCCGGTGGACGCGGTCGCCAAGGAGTACTACCGCTGGCGGGCCGAGGACTGACTCCGACGGCGCCGCCTCCCGGTCAGCACCGGCCGGCTATCGGGAGGCGGCGACCAGTCGCCGGGCCTCGGTGACCAGCCGGCTGGACCCGCCCCGGGCGGCGACGTCGGCGAGCCCGGGCACGTCGAGGCGCACGCCGGTCGCCGCCGCTGTCTGCGCAGCCAGCGCCAGCAGGTCCGGCAGCCCGCGCGGCGCAGGCTGGACGGTCAGCAGCGCCGGCAGCGCGGCGGCGAGAATCCGCCAGGTGGTCAGCGGCGCACCGGCCGCCGCCGCGTCCCGCAACGGCTGGACGACCCGGGACAGCGTGATCATCTTGTCGGCGGTGAGCGAGCCGAGGTGACCACCGACGGCCAGGGCGTCGAGCCCGCCGGCGGCCGCGAGCAGCAGCAGCGCGTCGACGGCCGCCACCCGGTCGGCCTCGTGCCGGGCGGCCAGCCCGTACGCCACCGCCAGGTCGAGCGCCGGCGTGGTCTCGCCGGTGCACTCGGCGAGCATCGGCAGCAGCGCGGCGCCGCCCGGCTCGTCGAGGTCCGCGCTGCCGGCGACCAACGGCAGGACGTACGCGGCGACCAGCCCTCGGTAGCCGGGCAGCTGCGCCGGCCAGTGCCGCTCGTCGGCGATCGACGCGATGTCAACCGCTCGGGCCGGGACGCTGAGCAGACCGTGCTGGTCGGTCACCCCGGGCGGTACCGAGGCTTCGACGACCCGACGCTGCGTCGGCAACCGGTCGTGCCAGTAGTCGTAGCTGCCCTGCCGGCGCCGACGGACGGCCGTCACCACCCGGTAGTGCGGCCGGGGCAGCCCGCCGCAGCGCAGCCAGTCGGCCAGGGCCTGCCCGGCCGGGGTGCCCAACGCCGTCGCCTTCGCCGCCAGCGGCTCGTCGACGACGGACGGCAACCGCAGCAGCGCCTGGGTGAGGTCCGCCGGCCACGGCTGGCGCTCACCGAGGCGGGCCAGCCGGTCGTACAGCTCCTCCGCCGCCACCGCCCCGGTGGCCAGCGACGGTGCGGCGACGAGGCCCACGGCCCCGAGACTGGCGAGCTCGGCCGTCTCGGGACCGGTGAACTCCGCCGCCCCGGGACCGGCGACGGCCCGGCCGATCTCCGCGACCCGGGTGCGCAGCAGTCGGCGCAGCACCGCCTGCTGCGGGTCGGCGGGCCGCTGACCGGAGGTCTGCCGCTGGCCCCAGGTGGACAGCAGCACCTGCCAGCTCCGTGGCGGGGTCCGATCCTCGCTGCCGGCGAGGATCCGCAGCACGCCGCCGAGGCCACCGAGCCGCTCCTCGGGCCGCGAGGACCAGGCCAGCACACCGGCCCGGTCGAGCACCGGGGTCAGCGCCGCCACCGTGGCGGTCCGATCGGCGGCGGTCGACCGGATCAGGCCGTCGAGGATCCGTTCCAGGCCCAGTGCGTCGGTCGAGGACCCGCCGAACAGCGCGGCGATCTCCTCGGCCAACTCGTCCGGGTGGGTGATCGGCGGCGGCGCCGGGGCCGGCGGTGGCACCGGGGGCAGGACGTCGCCGACGTGGCGCACCTCGGCGGGCGCCGCCATCCGGTGGCCGTGTTTCGCGGCCAGCGCGGCCGCCCGGTCGGCGACGTCGACCGCCGGGTGCTCGGCGGCGACGGCCAGCACCGCAGCGATCCGCGCCGCTTGGGCGCGGTCCCGGCGGGCCAGCTGATCGAGCCAGCTCAGCTGGGCCCGTACCAGGGTTTTCTCCGGTCGGCCCAGGACGGCCGGCGCCGTGTCGAGCAGCGTGTCGAGGTCGATGTCCGGCAGCTTGCGCAGCGTCCGTTGGGCCAGTGCGGCCGCCGTCGACGGGCCGTCGGCGAGCAGCCGCAGGTACGTGGGGAGTCGGTCGCGTACCTCGTCGCCGGTCGGCGCCAGTGCGTCGTGCAGGCCGAGGAAGACGCGCAGCGCGGCCGGGCGCTCACCGCGCAGCATGCGGCTGAGCGTGCCGTCCAGCAGCATCGTGCGGTCCAGCCGCCGTTCGGCGGCCAGCTGCGCCAACGCCAGTGGCATCCCCGACCGGCCGTCCGGCTGCTGGTCGGTCCAGGCCCACTGGCCGCCGACCCCGTCGACGTCGAACATTCGGGGGGCCAGCGCGTCCAGGAACGGGTGCCGGCGCATCCGGTCGACCAGCGCGACGCTCCACTCGTGGTCGCGGGGTCGGCTGGCCGTCACCGCCCAGCCGAGGACGAACAGGTCGTCGGTCGGCGGCGCGGCCTGTTCGGCGGTCAGCAGCTCGGCGATGAACCACCAGTTTTCACCGGGTGACTCACGGTCGATCCGCCCGACGAGGCGGTACGCCAGGTCGGCCAGCCAGGTGACACCCCGGCGTCTGGCCACGTCGATCACCGGTGCCGCGGGTGTCGCCAGCAGCGAGAGGTTGCGGCGCCCCAGCACCTCGGCTGCCTGGGCAGCCGTCGGCAGGCAGCCGACCGCCGCGACGGCCAACGCAGTGGCCCGCCAGCGGGACCACCACTCGTCGCGGTGCCGGCGCACGTACGCCGTCAGCTCGATGCCGAGCTGGCGGCGCTGTTCCTCGTCGAGCCCGGAGACGGTGTCCACGGCGGCGGTGATGTCGCCGTTGACGAGACGGTGGACCGTGTCGCTCGCCTCGGTCACGCCGTCACCCCCACCGGGGCGGTGACCATCGCGGCGGCGAGGGCGTGCCGGCACGGCCCCCGCCCGCCCCGGTGCCGCGCCCACCAGGTGCAGGTGCAGGTGCGGGTGCCGTCGGGCAGCTGCCGCACCCGGTAGACCTGGTCACCGGCGCGTACCGTCGCCCCGTCCGGGTCCGGGGTCACCGCACCGGCCTCGACCAGCGCCCGGGCCGCGGTCAGCCGGGGATTGTCCCGCTCGGCGCGGCCCGGATCGTAGGGCAGCACCCGGTGGAAGTAGCCGGCCCGCGCGACGTCGTAGCCGACCCGACCGGCGGTGCCGAGCAGCGTCAGCGCCGCGCGCACCCGGGCGGCGGCCAGGCCGGACGCCTCGGCCAGCGCGTCGACGTCGACGCTCGGATCCCAGTCGAGCAGTCCGCCGATCAGCTCGGCGTCGTCGGCGACCTCGTCGCCGGCCAGGGCGGGCAGGACGCCGCCCTCGCCGGAGAAGCCCCGGGCCGGCTCCGGTGACAGGGCCAGCGACAGGCTCATCCCGGCCAGGTCCAGCTCCCACACGCTGGCCACCGGTGCCGCGCCGGCGGCCACCGGCGGCCCGTACACCCGCAGCGCCGACGCGTGCCGCAGCAGGCCCCGCAGCGCGGCGAGCCGACCCGCGCCGGACAGGCAC
>NZ_JBSWXD010000142.1:0-18018 GCF_056160425.1 Micromonospora sp. ABR4_055 | reverse complement strand
GGCCGGCACCGCCGACGGCGGGCCGCAGGCGGCGTCGGCCGGCCGGTTGGGCTCGCTCACCGCCGCGCTGGGCCGGCAGTGGCGGGACGCGGTGGCGCAGCGGGCGGCTGAAGCGGACGACGCCGGCCGGCGGCTCGCTGACACCGCAGCCGGGTTGCGGTCCGTGGTCGGCGCGTACCGGGACGTTGACGTGACGTCCCGCCGTCGGCAGCCGACGGAGGGCACCTGATGGACGTGCTGGACCGGGTCGCCGGGCCGGCCCGGGAGCTGCTGGCCAGGGTGGACGCGCTGCTCGTCGGCAACGGCGCGCCGCCGGGGCATCCGGTCTGGCCGCTGCTGCGCCAGGTACGGGCGTTGCCCGGTGACGCGGTGGCCGCGTTCGTCGCGGTGCGCCCGGAGCCGCTGGCCGCCGCCGGCGCCGCGCTCCGCCCGCAACTGGACGGGTACGCCGAAGCGGTCGACGTGCTGGCCGGCCGGCTCGACTGGTCCGGACCGGCGGCCCAGGCGTACGACGCGGCACGCCGTACCCTCGCCACCCGGCTGACCGGCGGTGGTGATGGCGGTGGCGCTGCCGACCCGGACAGCCTGGCCGGGCGGTTGACGGCCACCGCCGGGTACGCCGAGGCGGTCGCCGGCTGGGCGGCGCTGAGCCGGACCGGGCTGGCCGCAGTGCTGGCCGAGGCGCTGGGCTCGGCCGAGGCGGTCACCGTACGGACCGCCGCCGACGCCGGTCCAGGGTGGTCCGCGGTTGGGCAGGTCGGACCATCAGGGTCGGTGGCGGCCGACGCCGCCGCGACGATCGCGGCGGCGGTGCTGACCGCGATCCTGGAGATCACCGAGCGGGGCGAGGACCTGCTGGAGCGGTGGCGGCCCCGGTTAACGCCGGCCGGCGGGTCCCGGCCTGCCGATGTCGCCGGCCCGGGTGCCAGATCAGACGGGACGATCCGGCTGCGCTACTGACCCGGAACAGGCAACGGCGCCGCTGCCTTCACGATGCCGGAAGGTCGACGTAGGGTAGGGCCATGGGGATGCTCTGCGCGGTCAGCTTCAACCGGTACGGGCGCCTCTTCTACCTCGACCCCGGTGATCTGCGGCCGGCGGTCGGCGACAAGGTGCTGGTGCCCACCGACGACGGCGCCGAGGTCGCCGAGTGCGTCTGGGCCCCGCAGTGGGTCGACGATCCCACCGACGGCTTTCCCCGGCTGGCCGGCCTGGCCACCGAGCAGGACCTGCACCGCGACGAGGTGCAACGCAAACGCAAGGCGGAGGCGAAGGTCGCGGCGAAGCGGCTGATCCGCGAGCACGGGCTGCCGATGAAGGTGGTCGCCGTCGACCACGTGCTGGAGCCGGGGTCGCTGAACAGCGCCCGGGCCACCATCTACTTCACCGCACCGCACCGGGTCGACTTCCGGTCGCTGGTGCGTGACCTCGGTGCGACCCTGCACTGCCGGGTGGAGCTGCGGCAGCTGTCGGCCCGCGACTCGGCCCGGGTGCAGGGCGGGATCGGCTCCTGCGGCCGGGACCTGTGCTGCGCCACCTTCCTCACCGATTTCGAGCCGGTGACCATCCGGATGGCCAAGGACCAGGATCTGCCGCTCAACCCGCTGCGCATCTCCGGCGCCTGCGGCCGGCTGATGTGCTGCCTCAAGTACGAACATCCGCTGTACGCGGACAGCAGCAGTTACCCCACCTCGGGCCAGCGCGTCGAGACCCCGGACGGGCCGGCCAAGGTGGTGTCGCGGCATCCGCCGAGCGAGTCGGTCACCGTACGGCAGATTGCCGACGGGGCGGTGAAACGGTGCGCCCTGGCCGACGTCTGCGGTCCGCGCCGCGCCCACGACCAGGCGTACGGCTGACCTCGCGGCGCACCGGACGTCGTCGGTTCAGCGGATGGTGATCGGTTCCTCGGCCAGTCGGGTGGCCAGCGGCTGCTCCGGCACGATCCACGGGGCGTGCGCGGGGGCCTGCGGGTCGGCCCGCCAGCGCCGACACACCCGGTCGACGGCCACCGGGTAGAGGGTCAGCGACCCGTCGGCGGCGATCCGCATCCGGATGAAGCACTTCGAGTCCTCGATGCCCTGCCCGGCGAACAGCTCGTTGAGGTTGACGTCGAACGCACCGGCCAGCACCAGGTAGCCGGCGGTCAACTGGCTGGCGACCAGCCCGGCGACCGGGCCGTAGACGACTGCGGCGGCGACCACCGGCAATGGCCAGGGCCAGTCGACGAACGGTAGCTCCAGCCAGATCAGCGCACCGACCCAGGCCAGCGCGATGTGCGCGACACCGTGCCCGAGCCCGAGCAGCCAGTGCCGGGAATGTCGGGCGCCGCTGGCGCTCGGCGGCTTGGCGAAGAGCACCGACGCGGCGAGGGTCAGCACCACCATCGCGACCAGCGGGATGCTGAACAGCCGCTGGTTGTCGGGGTCGGCCCAGGAGACGATGACCCCGGCGACGGCCAGCATCAGCAGCGTCTGCAGGGTGCCCAGCAGGGTGGCGAAGCCCGGGTTGCGGCGCGGCAGCCGGTGGAAGATCCCCCAGCTGTAGCGGCGGGACCGGGCCGCGTCCGGGTAGCGGCCGGCCAGCTCGTAGTCGCGTTGCGGGCTGGCGTTGCGGGCAAGGGTGTCGACCGGCGGTACGGTGATCCGCTCGGGCAGCTTGTGTGTCGCCGACAGGTAGGCGCCGCCGCCCCCGCAGGTGATCAGCTGCCGGTCCGGGTTGGCGTAGCGGGCGTAGTGGTGCTGGTCGCCGGAGATCGTCAGCGGCACCCGGGCACCGGTCGGCTCGATCACCGTACGCAGGAAGTAGTCGACCGCGTCGTAGGCCTGCGGGTCGCCGACCGCCTTGACCCAGGTCGGTTCCGGCACGGCCAGGATCACCCGGTCACCCGGCTTGAGCTGCTCGGCCGCCTTCTCGAAGTAGATCAGCTGCGGGTCGTCCAGGTACGCGCCGAACTGCTCGTCGATGGCGAACAGCCACCAGTCGTTCGGCAGCCGGGTGGCGAAGTACGACCGTTTCTGCTCGGTCCGCCAGCCGCCGATGGTGGCGTCGCGCCGACGGGCGAACAGCCGCAGGAACGCGGTGAGCCCGTCGTACCAGTCGTGGTTGCCGGGGATGGCGTACAGCGTGGGTCGCGGCTGCCCGACCGGCGGCTTCGGGAAGGCCGCCTGGTACGGCCCCTTGCTCCGGTCCTCGTACGCCTCGCCGCTGGCCGCCGGGTAGACCTGGTCGCCGCCCATCACCAGCAGGTCGCCGCGGCGCAGCCGGCCGGCGCCGTCGACGTCCAGCTCCGGCTGCGCCAGCAGGTACGCCAGCGAGTAGGTCGCCGGGAAGCCGTCACCGAGGTCGGCCACGTAGTCGATCCACAGCTCCCCGTCGACGGCGTCGTGGTGGTGCACGTCGCCGGGGAGCGCGCCCTGCAGTTCCCGCTTGTCGAGGTAGGCGCCGAACAGCGTCGCCAGCAGGGTGCGCAGGCCGGTGCTGAGCAGCAGCATCGGGGCCAGCCAGGGCACCGGGGGCCGGGGGGTGAAGCCGAGCTCCCTCGGGTCCAGCGACCGGGGCCGGTGATGCTCGGCGGCGGGTGGGGCCGGATCGACCGGCCCGGGGCCGGCTGGCCCGGGGCCGGCTGGGCCGGGGCCGGCCGGGTCGGCGGCTGGGGCAGGCGTGCTCGGTTCGTCCGTCACACGTCCGGAGCCTACTGTCGGTCATCGACGCCTGTCACCCGTGGTCGGCCCAGGCCGTCCCGTCGGTGCCTCTCGGCCGCCCGGCGTGATCGCCGCCCGGTGCCGTACACTGGTTGATCGTTGCCGCCTTAGCTCAGTCGGCAGAGCGACGCACTCGTAATGCGTAGGTCGACGGTTCGATTCCGTCAGGCGGCTCCAGGAGAGGCCCTGACCGGCAAGTTCGCTGGTCAGGGCCTCGTTTTCATCGATGGAATTTTGAATCGCCCCCCCCGGAAACCCCACGAACGCCTACCGGCGATCAGGTTGAGGGCACCTGGCGGCTCCCTGCAAGCTACACGGCGACCAGGACCTTGCCCCGGTTACCGCCCCGGTTGTGGTAGAGGCTGTGGTACGCGTTCGGAATCTCGTCGAATCCGTGGTGGACGGTCTGCTGGTAGGTCAGTTCCCCGCGACGGACCATGCCGCCGAGTTCGTCGCGCATCTTCGACAGGTTCTCCTCGGTGAACCACTCGTGCGCGAAGATGCCCCGGATGGTCGCACGGGGGTACATGATCATCGGCAGGAGACGTAGCCCGGTCTGTTCGCGGCCCACCTGGGTGGCCCACTGCCAGCAGACCGCGACCCGGCTGTGCACGTTCAGCATCGTGAAGACCATGTCGGTGACCGTGCCACCGAGATTGTCGAAGTATCTGTCGACGCCGTCCGGGGCGGCTTTGACCAGCGCCTCCCGTACCCGGCCCGGCTCGTCACCGTGTCGGTACTCGACGACGGCGTCGAAGCCGAGTTCGGTGAGGAACGGGACCTTCTCCGCGGACGCGGTAGTCCCCACCAGCCGCGCACCGGCCCGCTTGGCGAGCTGCCCGACCAGCGTCCCGATGGCCCCCGAGGCACCGCTGATCACCAGCGTGTCACCAGGGCGCACCGTCAGGAAATGCGTCAGCGTGCCCCACGCGGTGATGCCCGGCCCTCCCATGATTCCCAGCGCCGTCGTCACCGGCAGCACGTCGTCGTAGTGCTGCGGATTCAGCTTGCGGTAGGCGGGAAAGACCATCGGGAACGTCTCCCCCTGCCACAGCACCTCGCCGCCGGTGCCGACGACGTGGCTACGCCAACCGCCATAGCCCTGGACCAGGTCTCCCACCTGGAAGCGGGCGTCCGGTCCGGCCTCGACCACCTCCATGATCGAGTCGGCGATCATGTGCTGCCCGACCGGCGTTTCCAGGGCGAGCCCGTGCAGGTACGGATCGACCGAGACGTACCGCGTCTGAAACAGCATCTCGTCGTCACCGAGCGCTACCGGTGCCTCCTCGGTCACCTTCTCGTAGATCCGGTCGGTGTCGGGGACGCCGTCGACGTGCTCGCGTACGACCCACTTTGCGATCTTCAAGTCAGGCTCCTTGCCGGGTGAGAACGGACGGGTGTCCCTCGGCCGGGGAGGCCAGCGAGGGTGTGGCCGGCACGGGCACCGTCACCTGCGTGGGCGGCGGCGCCGTGTCGTCGATGTCGGCGGTGAAGGGCCGACCGTCGTCGCGGCAGATGAACTGCACGACATGACGGCCGCTGGCAGCGGCCCGGATGAGCCCGCCGATCGTGGTCCAGACCCCGGCCAGGTAGAAATTGGCCAGCCCGGGGAGCACCGGGCCGTGCTTTTCCAGCTCCTTTTCCATCGTTTCGCCGCCGTCGACGAACGGTTGCCAGCCGGCGATCGAGCCGTCATGGTTGGCGGTGTAGCGGATCTGCGTCAGCGGTGTCGCGATGTCGTGCGCCACGACCGTGTCTGCGAGCCCGGGGTAACGCTGGTCCAGCAGGCCGAGCAGGGCGGTGCGCACCTGTCGCTTCGCGGCGTAGTAGGTGCGGCCACGGCGCACCCGCAGGGTGTGCAGCAGTTCGCCCTTGCGGACCCGGCTCGCCTGCTCCGGTCCCGCCACCAGCTGCCGCCAGGCGCCGGTGTCGGAGAAGAAGGTGACGAACACGACCGAGGTCTCCGCCGGGGAGAGCTCGGGATAGTGCCGGCTGCGGAACTGTACGTTGACGCTGGGGTGCTCGCCGATGCCGACCAGGTCCGTCGCCTCCTCGGGCGACAGCAGGTGAGTGGTGCACGGGTCTGCGTCCGGATACGGCCGGTCGAGGCCGAAGAACGCGCTGACGTACCCGGGGTAGATCTGGCCTGGCTCGTCGATGGTCTCGGTGTACAGGCGACGGTAGGTCTCGTTGAGGTAGCGGCCGTTCAGCAGCTTGGTGACCGTCGTGTGCCCGTCGCAGGTGGCGACGACGATGTCGGCGCGGTGCTCACGTCCGTCGCTGAGTCGGACCCCGACCGCCCGGTCGTTCTCGACCAGCACCTCGTCGACCTTCGCGTTGTACGTGATCTTGCCGCCGAGCCGCAGGTAGCGCTGCTCGATCGAGCGGGCCAGCCCGAGCGAACCCCCCTCCGGCACGCCGGCGGTGCGCCCGGCGTGCGCCGCGAGTTGAAAGTAGAAGGGCAGCACCGGAAAGCTCGCATGTCGCTCGTACAGGATGAAGTTGAACGCCTCCCGCAGCAGCGGATCTTTGAATTTGGCGGAGTAGTCGGTCATCAGCGTGGTGATCGACCTGCGGATGGTGTTGAAGTGCGGCAGGAAGGCGGCGAGCATCCGCCACCGTTCCCACGGCCGCATCAGGCCGACCGGCTTGAGGAACGGATAGGCGTTGAGCAGCTTCTTGAAGGTGCGTATCCCGGCGCAGAAGTCGCGGATGAGCCGCGCGTCGGCGGGCGAGTGCCACAGCAGGTGCTCCTGCAACCGGTCAGGGTCGGAGTAGAAGTAGACGGTCCGCCCGTCCCGGCCACGGACGATGTTGAACGTCTCGAAGTCGCGCATCTCCTTGCCCTGCAGCGCGCCGAGTTCGAGCCAGATCTGGTGCATGTCGTTGCCGGGCCCGCTGCCGAGCAGCCAGCTCACGCACCAGTCGAAGGTGAACTCACCCTGGTCCCAGGCGGTGCAGCAGCCGCCCGGCAACTCGTGCATCTCGAACGTGTGGGTGCGGTAGCCGTTCATCTGCGCGTAGCAGCCGGTGGCGAGACCACCTAGGCCACCACCGATGATGATCATCGTTTCCCGGGCGGGTTTCGACTCTGGCATGGTCGGTGCCTCCTCGATGGTCAGTCCACTGGGGCGAGCGACGGGTCGGGGTTCATGGCGGGCGCGGGACGTTCTCCGGCGGCGGAATCGGTGCCGGAACCGGTGCCGGAACCGGTGCCGGGTTCGGCACCGGAGCCCGCCAGGACGTCACGGACCAGGCCGGCGTTGCGGGAGGCGTATTCCTGGTCGAACATCTCGGCGTGGGTGCCGAACCCGGCGAGCAGGCCGTCGTGGCTGCGTGACGCGCCAGCCCAGCTGCCGCGCGTACCTGCCGCGTAGAACTCCATCCGGTCCTGGTCGCTGATCACCGTCACCGGTGCCGCGACGGACCCCAGGTTCGGGGTACGGGCGCAGAACTCGATGTATTCGCGGGCCTGTTCCCGGGTCTCCTGGGCGACGATCTCCGAACCGGTGTGCCGGCGCAGGTGCTCGGCGAGTTCCCGCTCGAACGCCGCGAACTGTTCCGGGCCGAACTCGAACTCCGCGCCGATGCGGTACGAGTCGACGATGACCACGTGTCGCACCGTCCGACCCCGGCGTTCGAGCTCCTTCGCCACCTCGAAGGCGAGGTTGCCGCCGAGCGAATAACCGAGCAGCCGGCAGCCGCCGTCCGGCTGTAGCTCGTCGACCAGGTCCGCATACCGGACGACCTTGTCGTCGCCGGGAATGTGGTTGAACCCCACGGTGTGGTACTCGGGCAGATGCATGACGAACTGCCGGTAGATCAGCCCGTGCCCGCCGGCAGGTGGGAAGCAGAACAGCGCGGGACGGTCCGCCGGGTTGAACGTCAGATACGGCTGCCCGCCGCTGAGCCGCCCGGTGACGATGTGCTCCACCGTTGTCGCCATGCCGTGCAGGGTGGTGATCTGGAAGAGGCGGCTGACCGGGATCTCTATGTTGAACTCGGTCTGCAGGCTGTAGATCAGCTCGACGAGCTTGATCGAGCTTCCCCCCACCTCGAAGAAGTCCTGCCGCAGTCCGATCTCGTCGATGTTGAGCAGCGCCCGCCAGTGCTCGGCCATCCGGGTCTCGTACAGCGTCACCGGCGGGTGGTACCGCCCCTGTTCGGGATCCGGACCGGGCGGTGGGAGCGCCGCCACGTCGACCTTGCCGTTGGGGGTCAGCGGCAGCGCCGACAGCTGGCCGAGGTGCGCCGGGATCATGAACGTGGGCAGCTGGCCGGCGAGGTGGCTGCGCAGTTCCCGCCGGTCGAGCACCGCACCGTCGGCCGGCACGTAGTACGCGCAGAGGACGGCTTCGCCGCTGGCGTCCGGGCGGACCACGACCACCGCCTCCGCCACGGCGGGCAACGCCTTCAGCAGGGACTCGACCTCACCGGTCTCGACTCGATGACCGCGTACCTTGACCTGTGTGTCCGCCCGGCCCAACAGGTGCAGGACGCCGTCGGCCGCCCAGCGGGCGAGGTCTCCGGTGCGGTAGAGCCGCACCGGCAGGGCACCCGGCAGACGGCTCAACGTCCGGGTGACGAAGCGCTGCGCGGTCTGCTCGGCGTCGCCGACATAGCCGGTCGCCACGCCGTGGCCACCGACCCACAACTCGCCGGGTACGCCGGGCGGCACCAGCCCGCCCTGCTCGTCGAGCAGGTAGACGGCGCTGTTCGGGAACGGCCGTCCGATCGGCACGACGTGGCCGGGATCGAGGGTGTCCAGCGGGCCCTCGAAATAGGTGCTGTCGATGGTTGCTTCGCTCAGGCCGTACGAGTTGACCACCCGGGTGTGCGGGCCGCCGAGCGCGCGCAGCCGCTGGTACTCCTCGACGGTCCAGATGTCGGAGCCGACGATCAGCAGGCGCATGAACTCCAGCCGGCGTCCCTCACGTTCACAGTAGGTGAGCAGCCCGCGGGCGACGGCGGGGACGAACTCGCCGCAGTCGACGCGTTCGCTGACCATCGTGCGGTACAGCCGGTCGGTGTTGAACAACAGATCGCGGTCGACCAGGACCAGGGTGCCGCCGGAGCAGAGCGCGCGGACGAGATCGCCGGCGAACACGTCGAACGCGAAACTGGCCATCTGCAGGTGCACCCGCACCTCGTCGAGGTGGTACTCCTGTCGCCAACCGCCGTACACCGCAGCCAGATTGCGGTGGGTGACCTGGACGGCCTTCGGTAGACCGGTCGAACCGGAGGTGTATATGACGTAGGCCGGTTCGTCCAGGCCGACGTGCACGTCGAGGGCGGCGTCGGGCTCGTCCCCGGCCGCCTGCAGCAGCGAGTGCAGGTCCAGCACCCGGCCGGAAACCCCGAGCATGCCGTTGATGCCGGCGCGGGCCGCGCCGTCGGCGAGCACCAGGGTGGCCCCGGCGTTGCGCAGCATGTACGCCAGCCGTTCAGCCGGGTAGCCGGCGTCGAGCGGCAGATAGGCACCGCCGGCCCGGAGCACCGCGAGCACCGCGGTGATCAGCTCGGGAGACTTGTCCAGGCAGAGGGCGACCACCGCGCCGTCCCGTACGCCGAGACGGCGCAGCTGGTGCGCGAGTTGCCGCGACCGCCGTTCCAGGGTGGCGTAGTCCAGCCGGCGGGTGTCGGCGGATCCGCCCGCCGCGCCGCTGGGACCTGCCGGCGCCACGACGGCGACGGCGTCCGGCCGCTGCGCGGCGACCCTGGCCATCAGCTCGTGGACCGGGACGTCGTGCGCGACCTGCTGCCGTGCGCCACTCCAGTCGTCGAGGAGACGTTCGCGTTCGTCCGCGCCGAGCAGTTCCAGCTGGCGGACCGGCTGCTCGGGCGCCGACCGGCTCATCGTGTCGAGCAGCTGGACGTAGTGCCGTGCGATCCGCCGTACGGTCTCGGGCAGGAAAAGGTCGGTGTTGTACTTGAGCACGCAGTGGAACTGGTGGTCGGCCTCGTCCTCGTAGACCGACAGGGTCAGGTCGAACTGTCCTTCCTCCTCCGGAAGTTCGATGTATTCCAGCCGGTAGCCGTACTTCTCCGTCGCCACCTTGTGGGTGAGCAGGATGAACATCGTCTGGAAGACCGCCGACCGGCTGGGATCGTGTTGCAGGCCCAGCTGTTCCACCAACAGCACGAACGGGTAGTCCTGGTTGTCCAGCCCGTTGAGCACCGTCGTGCGTACCTGGTTCAGCAGGTCGGCGATCGACGGATCGCCGGACAGGTCAGCGTGTAGCGGCAGCGGGTTGACGAAGTATCCGTAGGTCGAGGCGAACTCCTCCTCGGTACGCCCGGTCACCGGGCTGCCCACGATGACGTCGTCCTGCCCGGAGTAGCGGTGCAGCAGAACAAAGTAGGCGCACAGCAGCACCATGAACACGGTCGCGTTGTGGTCGCGGGCCGTCGCGTGCACCCGTGCGGTGAGGTCCGGATCCAGCGTGAAGAACTCCGAAGCTCCGTTGTTGGTCTGCACCGCCGGACGTGGCCTGTCGGTCGGCAGGTTCAGGATCGGCACCTCGGCGGGTAGGTGCGAACGCCAGTAATCCAGCGATCTGCGCGCCTGCGGGCTGCCGAGAAACCTGTTCTGCCAGTTGAGGAAGTCCAGGTAGCGGGCGGACGCCGGCGGTAGCTGCGCGGGTTCGCCCCGGCGCAGCCCTTCGTAGACGGCGAGTAGTTCTTCGATGAAGGTGAAGGTGGAGATGGCGTCCGAGATGATGTGGTGGACGGCCTTCATGATGACCCATCGCTGTGGGCTGAGCCGGAAGAGCCGGAAGCGCACCAGCGGGTCGCGTTCGAGGTCGTACGGGCGGCGGTACTCCTGGATGATCATCTGGTAGACGTCGGTCCACGCCTGGTCGCGCACGTCGAACAGGGCGACATCCGCCCTGACCTGCGGGTGGATCCGTTGCATCGGCTGGCGGTGGCCGGCCCGCCGGCCCAGGTCCGACCGGCCCTGTTCGAGCAGGAAGTTCGCCCGCAGGCTGGGATGGCGCGCGATGAGGGCTCGAACGGCCTCGAACATCAGCTCCGGGTCCAGTTCGACCCGCACTTCGACCGCACCGCCGATGTTGTAGGCGTAGCCGTCGGGGTTGAGCTGCTTGAGGAACCACAGTGCCTTCTGGTTCTGGGTCAACGGATAGCACTGCTCGTCGGTGTACACCTCGACGTCGGCACCGCCGGTGGCGGTGTCCGAGGCGAGCAGGTCGACGAGCCCCTCGTGCGCCTGCTCGACAAGGTCGGCGACCGGTGCGCCGCTGAGCAGCGCCACCACCGGCAGGGCGACGTGGATCTCGGCCGCGATACGGGCGCGCAGCTCCATGGCGAGTAGCGAGTCCAGTCCCAGCGCGGCCACGCTGGACGCCGGGTCCACCCGTTCCGGGGGAATCCTGAGCACGGCCGCCACCACCGCGATGAACCGCTCGCCGAGCAGCTGGCGCCGCTGGTCACCGTCCGCGTCGCGGAACACGTCCAGGAAGCTGTCGCCGCCCGCGTCCGGCGGCTGCGCCGCCGTCGCCGCGAGGTCGGCCACCAGCGGCGGTTCGGAGGTGTACCAGGAAAGGAAGGTCGGCCAGTCCACGATGGTGGCCACCAGCAGCTGCGCCCGGTCCTGCCCGATCACCCGTTCGAGCACCGCCATGCCGGCAGCCGGCGACAGCGAGCTCATGCCGCGGCTGTGCCGGTAGTGGTGGACCAGGCCGAGTTCCTCGATCATTCCGGTGGCCCACGGCCCCCAGTCCAGGCTCAGCGCCGGCAGCCCGGTGGCGCGACGATGCTGCGCCAGCGCGTCCAGGAAGGCGTTGCCGGCCGCGTAGTTGCTCTGCCCGGCGGTGGTGAGCAGCGAGGCGATCGAGGCGAACAGCACGAAGTGCTCCAGCGGTTCGTCGTTCAGGTGACGGTGCAGCAGGTAGGCGCCGAGCACCTTCGGCGCGTACGCGGTGTCGAACGCCGCCCGGTCCATCTCGGGGAGCAGCGTGTCGCGGACCTGGCCGGCGAGGTGGAACACGCCGCGGATCGGCGGTGCCTGACTGGCGCGGTGACCGGCCAGCCAGCCGGCCAGCGCGGCTTCGTCGGTGACGTCGAGCCGGGCCAGGATCGGTTGGCAGCCGAGCGTCTCCAGCTCCATCAGGAAGCCGATCCGGTCGCGGACCGCGCCGTCCCAGCCAGGCTCGCCCCACCGCTGCCGGGGCGGAACCGGGCTGCGCCCGACGAGGATGAGCCGGCGGGCACCCCGGCGTACGAGGGTGCGGCACAGTAGCCGGCCCAGTGCGCCGAACGCCCCGGTCACCAGGTAGGCGCCGTCGGCGCGTAGGCGCAGCGGCAGCGGGCGGGTCAGCTCGTCGGCCGGCCGTAGCCGGCTGGTGTACCGGCGGTCGCCGCGCAGGGCGATCTCGTCCTCGTCGTCGACGGCCAGCTCCCGTAGCAGGGCCGCCGCCTCCGCCCGCCGGGCGGCCCGGTCCCGGCCGCCGGCCGGGTCGAGGTCGATCAGCTTGCCCGGGTGGTTGAGCAACTCCTGGTGGCGTAGCACCCGGCAGACGCCCCAGGCGGGCGCGCCCATCGGCGCCACCGGATCCGCTGCCTGCACCGCCTGGGTGCCTCTGGCGACGACGTGCAGCCGACCGTCGGTTCCCTGGGCGAGCAGGGCCTGGGCGAGCGCGACCAGGGAATAGACGCCGAGACTGGTGTGCTCGGCGAAGTCGTCGATGGCGGTGCGGTCAAGCGGCGGCAGGTCCAGGCCCCACAGGTGCACCACGTTGTGGAACGGTCCGACGTTGGCCGCGCGCAGATCGGTGAGGAGGCGGTGCAGTTCGTCGGTGCGGCCCGGTCGCACCGTCGAGCCCGCACCGTCGCGGCCGAGATGGTAGCCAGGTCCGGGCCGTACCAGGTGGCAGTGACCGCCGCGGCCCGCGACCAGATCGGCCAGCTCCTCGGCCAGGCCGTCGCGATCGGCGAAGACCAGCCACCGGTCACCGGCCCGATCGGCAACCGAGGGTTGCGCCTCAGGGTCGGTCAGGGGCTCCCGCTGGACCCACTGGAGTTCGGCGAGCCAGCTGTCGATCGTGCCGACACCGACAGCGGCGGTGGTCCCTTCCACGTCTGAGGCGCGGAAGCCCTCGATGCGGCCTACCGGGGTGCCGTCGTCGGCGTAGACCGCGATGTCGCCGAACAATCCGTCGGCGTCGCGCCGCACGATCGTCGCGTGCGCCCACAGCGCCTGATCGCCGACCTGGTCGAGGCGTACCTCCGCGATCGACAACGGCAGCCGGATGCCGGTGTGTTCCTCGTCCGGGCCTGCGGCGTCGAGCAGCTGCGGGGTCAGCAGGGTCTGGAAGCAGGCGTCGAGCAGCACCGGGTGGACGTGGTAGCCGCCGGCGGAGCCGTCGAGTACGGCCGGCAGCCGGATCCGGGCCAGTGCCTCGTCCGGGCCGATCCACACCTGTTCGATGCCCTGGAAGGCCGGGCCGTAGTGGTAGCCGAGGGCGGCGAGGTCCGCGTAGCACCGCACGCCGTCGAGGTGGTGCGCCAGGCGCTGCCGTACCGCATCGGCGGCCAACCGGGGAACGCGCCGGCCGGGTTGGCCGGCGAGCAGGATCCCGCTGGCGTGCACAAGGTGGTCGGCGGTGTCGCCGGTGATCGAAGCCACGGTGAATTCGCCGGATTCGGCGGTCACCGACAGCTGTACGGTCCGGGACTCACCGGCGGACAGGAACAGGGCCTTGCGCAGTTCGATGCCGGCCAGGGTCGCCGTGCCGCCGTCGGTGAGCGCGTTGACCGCCTGCGCCACCATTTCGAGGTAGCCGGCGGCCGGGAACACGGCGTTTCCCTGGATCCGGTGGTCGTCCAGGTACGGCATGTCCTCGGTGTCGAGCTTCACCTCCCAGGTGGGCTCGGCGTTGGACAACCGCCGGCCGAGCAGCGGGTGGTCCCGCTGTCCGAGCCGGACCTGCGCGACCGATCGCGGCTCCACCCAGTAGCGGTCGCGGCGGAACGGGTACCGGGGGAGCGGCACCGGCGCCCCGTCCGGGTGCAGGACGTCCCAGGCGATCTCCACACCGAGGTTGTGCAGGGCGGCGAGGGTCATGACCATGCGCTGCGGTTCGTCTTCCCCCCGCCGGATCGACGGCAGGGTACGGCCCGGCGCATCCCTGCTGGCGAGGCATTCCTGAATGGAGTGGCCGAGCACCGGATGCGGGCCGATCTCGAGAAAGAGGCGGTACCCGTCGTCGATGAGCCGATCTACCGCGCCACGGAACCGTACGCTGTCGCGGACGTTGCGCCACCAGTAGCCGGCGTCGAGTTCGGGGCCCTGCGCCACGCCGTCCTGTCCGGTGAGGTAGACGGGCACCCGGGCGGGGCGCGGGGCGAGGCCGTGCAGTGAGGCGAGCAGCTCGTCCTTGATCATGTCCATGGCTGCGCTGTGGTACGGCACGCGTACGGCGACGAGCTTGGCGAAGGTCTGTTCCGCGGTGAGGTCGGCGGCGAGGTCGGCGAGGGCGGTCTCGTCACCGGCGAGGGTCACCGCTGCAGGGCTGTTGACCGCGGCCACGGAGATCCGTTCGCCGTACGGTCGGATCCGGCGTTCGGCCTCGGCTTCGGTGAGCCCGACCGCGAGCATGGTGCCGGTCCCGACGAGCTTCTGCTGCAGTCGACTGCGGTGTACGACGATCCTGACCGCCTCTTCGAGGGAGTAGACGCCGGCCTCGTAGAAGGCCGCCACCTCACCGGTGCTGTGTCCGACGATCGCGTCGGGCCGTACGCCGTAGCTGCGCCACAGAGCTGACAGGCCGACCTGGACCGCGAAGTTGGCCGGCTGCGCGAGCCAGGTCTCGGCCATGCGCGAGTCGACCTCGTCTGCGTTCAGCTCGTTGATCAACGACCAGCCGGTGATCCGCCGGATCGCCCGGTCGCAGCGGTCGATCGCGTCCCGGTACACCGGCTCGTCGGCGTACAGTTGGCGACCCATCGCCCACCACTGCGGCCCCATCCCGGTGAACACCCACACCAACGCGCGCTCGTGCGTGTCACGCCGCTGGTCGACGAACACGTGCGGATGCGGATCGCCGCGCAGATAGGCGGCCAGTGCCGTGTCCAGCGAGGCCCGGTTCGTGTGCGCCGGAGCCTGATTCGAGTACACAATCGACAGACGGTGTTCGTGATGCTGGCGGCGGCGGGCCAGCGTGTAGCCGAGATCGGCCGGCGTGACGGCATCGTGTCCGTCGGCCCCGGCCAACTCCGTGCGGATGCCCTCGGCGAGAGCCGGCAGCACGTCGGGGTCGCGGGCGGTCAGGGGAAGGATCGTGTACGCCGGTGGGCCGGCTGAGGGCGTGACCGCGTCCGACCGTTGCGGTGGCTCCTCCAGCAGCACATGCGCATTGGTGCCGCCGAAGCCGAAGGAGTTGACCCCGGCGCGGGCCGGCCCCTGGTGCTGCGGCCACGGCGTGGGCGCGGTAGGGATCTCGAACGGCAGGGACGTCAGGTCGATCTCGGGGTTGACCTGATCGAAGTTGATCTGCGGGGCGATGGTGCGGTGCTTCACGGACATCGCGGTCTTGATCAGGCCGGCGACGCCGGCGGCGGCCTCGGTGTGCCCGATGTTCGTCTTCACCGACCCGATGTAGCAGGTTTCCCCGGGCCGGCGGCCGATCGCCAGCACCCGGCCCAGCGCCTTGGCCTCGATGGGGTCACCGACCGGGGTGGAGGTGCCGTGCGCCTCTACGTACTGCAGGCTGCCCGGGGCGATCCCGGCCTCGGCGCACACCCGCTGGATGAGGGTGGCCTGAGCGTCGGCGTTCGGCACGGTGATGCCATTGGTCCGGCCGTCCTGGTTGACGCCACTGCCGATGATCACCGCGTGGATCGGATCACCGTCCGCCAGCGCGTCCGACAGGCGTTTCAGCGCGACCGCCCCGACGCCCTCGGCACGGACGTACCCGTTGGCCGACGCGTCGAAGGGGCGCGAGCGGCCATCGGCGGACAGGAAGCCGCCCTTCGTCTCGGCGATGGTGTACTGCGGGGTCAGGTGCAGCAGTGTCCCGCCGGCGAGCGCAAGGTCGATCTCCCCGCGCAACAGGCTCTGCCGGGCCAGGTGTACGGCTACCAGGGAGGAACTACACGCGGTGTCGATCGACACGCTGGGGCCGCGGAAGTCGAAGCAGTACGAGATGCGGTTCGACACCATCGTCATCATGGTTCCGGTCGCCGTGTGCGCCGCCAGGGTCTCGAAGCTCAGGTCCGCGAACTGCAGGATCTTGTAGTCCAAGGTGAACGCGCCGATGAACACCCCGACGTCCCGTCCGGCCAGCTCCGTCGGCTTCTGTCCGCCGTCCTCCAGTGCATCCCAGCTGACCTCCAGCAGCTTGCGCTGCTGCGGATCCATGTGTTCGGCCTCCCGAGGGCTGATGCCGAAGAAGGCCGGGTCGAATTCGGCCACTCCGTCGATGTAGCCGCCCCGGCCACCGACCAACCGCCCCGGTTTGGTCCTGTCCTGGCTGGCGAGGGTGGCGACGTCGTAGCGGTCCGAGGGCGTTTCGGTAATGCAATCCTGACCGTTGACGACGTTCTGCCAGAACGTCCGGTAGTCCGAGGCGCCACCGGGCATACGGCAGCCGATGCCGATGATGGCGATCTTTTCCGATCCGCCGGCATTCGCCGGGTTCTTCTCTTGCGCCCCGGCCGCGCGGGAATACGTCATTGTCAAGTCCTTCTGAGTCGCGGTACGGACGAGCGGAGGTGCGCGCGCGGTTGTCAGCGGCGTGGTCCACTGGCACCGGCGCGGGCGCGCCACGGGTGCAACAGGCTGTCAACGACGTCGCCGGTCGGTGGGAACGATGTCGGATTGTGCAGCCCGATCGCTACCGGGCGGCGACCCGAACGCCATGTGAAGGTGCCGAAGAGCTGATCCCAGATCGACAGATCGGAGCCGAAATTTCCCGCCTCGGCGAGGTCCGTGCTGTGATGTAGACGGTGCTGCTCCGGACTGGTGAAGACATAGTTCAGCCAACCGATGCGTACGTCGATGTTGGCGTGGATGAAGTAGCCCTGCACGATGACGAACAGGCCGATGACGAAGACGGCCGGCTCGGGGAAACCGGCGAAGGCGAGCGTCAACTGCACCACACCCTGGGCGAGCACGATGTCGAAAATGTGGTTGACGCCGTTGTTGCCGACATTGACCTTGTCCGGCGCGTGGTGCACTCCGTGGAGTCGCCACAGCCAGGCGTTGGTGTGCCCGAGTCGGTGCATCACATAGCTGGCCAGCGAACCGAGCAGCAGCGCGAACGGCATCTCCACCCACAGCGGCAGCCACCCCTGGGGTGCGGCGACCGCCCCGACGACAGCCATGATCGGCAGCTGTGCCAGCCCGCCGCCGAGCAGGGTAAGCAGGAAGTAGATCCCGTACCAGCGCCACTCACGTAGGCTCGGGTGCCAGTTGGGCTCGTACGGGATCAGACGCTCAAACATTGCAAGATAGGCGAGCGCGATCACGCTGACCGCGATCATGGCGACGACCAGGATCGGATATGTCGCGATCCGTGCGGCGGCGCGAACCATGGCGATGGAGCAGGGCTCTGGTGCAGGCGGGGACAGGGCGCTGTCGTACTGGTGGTAGATGTTCACGTTCTCTCCATCGCAGGTCGTTCTGTCGATCACCGCCGAAGGGGCGGCCAATCGCGTTGAACACAGGGCGTGCGGTGGAGGCGCACTTTCCAACAGATGAAACAGCTAGCCTTGCGGGGTGCTCTGGCCTTTACCAAAAATGCGCCTTGATCAACGAAGAGCGCGATCCCTTGGCATGGGCCTGAATCTTGCTGCGGTCCATCGGGTGTCGATCATGCGTGAGCTTCTTTGTGAGAACCGGTTCACGTCTGGGTGGTGCCAGATCATCTTTTGCGCTGTGTTGCCGGTCCCCAGTCAGTAATCCAAATAGAAGTCATGATCGGTAGTTCTCTATCACCATCTGAATATCTCAAGCCGGCAACTCAAACAAGAACTGGTTCATTTTTGTCATGACATAAGGGTCTTTTTGATGGACCGGACCCTCTGTCTACTTAGCTGTTTAGTTCAGGGTGGAGTGCGGCATCGTCTCAACCTCTCGCAGGACCGTCGCTCACCGCGCGGCACCTGGTCGGTCTGCGGGGTACGGGTGAGATTGGCGGCGATGGGCGCAGCGATGCCCGCGGGTGTGGTCGGCCTGCGCTTGACATGGCGTCGACGCACCGGTTCCCTAGACGAGTTGTTCCGAAGTCCCGTCAGTGGTCGTAGGCGATCAGGGACCGGGTGACGGGTGCGCCGGTCTTGTTGTTGTGCCAGATCG
>NZ_JBSWXD010000141.1:0-18050 GCF_056160425.1 Micromonospora sp. ABR4_055 | reverse complement strand
CGCGCGGTGAAACGGTAACCCGCCAGAACGCTGCGCGTGTCACGCGCGGCGTGGCTGGAATCGCCGCCGTTTAGGGCGGCGAGGATGTCAATACGGTGCCGGCATCACCGTGGTCGCCCCGTACGCGGGTGTCTCCGGCGCCTGGTTCGGCACCACCCACCACTGCGGCCTCCGTCGCCACCAGCAGCGGCGGCGGCGTCGGAACCTCGGCCAGTACCTCGCCGCCGCCGGTCTGCACATCCACCGCCCGCCGGGCGATGGCCATCTGACGGCCCAGCAACCGCGCGTACCCCCAGGACGGCCGCTGCTCGGTGGCCCGGCCGGCGAACCAGGAGAAGTCCCAGCCCGCCACCGGCACCGCCGAAGCCTCGGCGATCAGCTCGTCGAACGTCGACACCGGACGAGTCTGACCCGCACCGGGCGACCCGGGCCACCGAGAATCAGTCCGGCCCACCCGCAGCCGACCCGGCTGACGCCGCCGCCCGGACACGCAGAAAGGCGTCCAGTTCGGCGGCGCCGGCGAGCATCGCCCGACCCCGCGCGGACAACCGGTCCCGCCAGACACGCAGCGTCGACTCCAGCGGGGCGACGCCACCAGCGGTACGGACCTGTGTGATCAACGGCGCGATCTGCGCCAGCAGATGGCCACCCCGGCGCAACTGGTGGATCAGCATCACGTCGCGCACGTCGGCGGCGTCGTAGACCCGGTACCCGGTCCGCCGGTCCCGGCCCGGCCGGACCAGATTGGCGGCCTCCCAGGCGCGTAGGGTGGCCGGGCGCAGACCGAGCCGGGCCGCCAACGGGCCGATGAACGTCCCGCCACGCTCGGGCGCGACCGGCGCCAGATCACGCAGCGCTGCCTCGACCGCCTGCACGGTACGCCGGTCGTCGACCAACTGGCAGTGGCTGTCGTCGACGAGCCGCAGCGCGTCGTCGACGGCACCCCGGTTCACCGCCCGCATGATCGATGTCGCCGTGGCGTGACCGTGCCCGGCGACCAACGCGAGGAACGCCCGCAGCGCCTGCGCGTGCACCGGCGTGTAGACCCGGTAACCCGCGGCGGTCCGCGCAGCCGCCGGCAGGACACCGGCCTGCTCGTAGTTGCGCACCGCCTGAGGGGACAGACCATGCTCCCGCGCCAGGTCCACCGGCCGCACAGCTACCTCACTGTTTGAAAGTTGACGAGGCATCCCAGCGCCAAACGCACACAAACCTTACACCGTTGTTTCAACGATACCGTTGAAGGAATGGATATCACGGACACCGCCCGTCCAGCCGACGCTGCGGGCATCTCGGCATTCCTGCGGTCGCTGCCCGCCCGACCCCTGCTGCTCGGCCTCGGCGAGGCCCGGCACTTCGTGGAGGAACTGGGCCAGCTGCGCAACGACATCTTCCGACACCTCGTCGCACACGAGGGCTACCGGTCGATCGCCGTCGAAAGCGACTGCCTGATGGGCCTCGTGGTCGACGAGTACGTCACGGCGGGCACCGGCACCCTCGACGACGTCATGCGCCACGGCTTCAGCCACCAGTTCGGCACCTCACCGGCCAACCGAGACCTGGTCAGCTGGATGCGGGCCTACAACACCGACCACGACGACAAACTACGGTTCCACGGCTTCGACGGCCCCCTGGAGTACTGGGCGGCCAGCCCACGCCAGGCACTCACCGGCCTGCACGACCTGCTCGACGACCCGCCGCCCGGCACCCGCGACACCCTCGACTCGCTGCTCGGCCCGGACGACCGCTGGTCCGACCCGGCCACCGTCACCGACCCGTCCCGGTCGATCGGCCGGTCCGCCGACGCCCAGCAGCTCCGGCTGATCACCGACGACCTGCTGGCGCTGCTCGACACCCAGGCGCCGCAGCTGGACCCCGCCGACCGCGAACGGGCCGAACTGTACGGGCGTACCGCCGTCGGCCTGCTCCGCTACCACCACGCGATGGCCGACCCGTCCCCCGCCCGAATCGCCCGGCTGTCGGCGCTACGGGACGCGATGATGGCCGCCAACCTGCGGGCCGTCGCCGACCACGGCCCCGCTCTGGTCTTCGCCCACAACCTGCACCTGCAGCGCAACCGCAGCGTCATGTCGCTCGGCGACCAGCAGCTGCGGATGTGGAGCGCGGGTGCGATCACCGCGGCCCGCCTCGGCGACCGGTACGCCTACCTGGCCTCCGCCCTCGGCACCCTCGGCGACGACACACCACCGCCGGACACCGTCGAAGGTGCCCTCGCCACGCTGCCGTGGGACACTTGCCTCGTCGACGCCCGCCGACTGGCCCGGACCCTCACCGCAGCCGTCCCACGGGTCAGCCCCGACTTCGCCTACTTCCCGCTGGACCCGGCGCAGCTCGACACGGTCGACAGCGTCGTGTTCGTCAACCACGTCCCGCGACCGGGCACACCGCGGTGACAGCGGGTGGGCGCACGCCCACCCGCTAACTCCTGCCGTCCCGTCGTCGGTGGTGTGCGCCGGCGCGACGGTGTGCCGCGCGCAGCAGGTCACGCACCACGGCGTCGGTGCGTGGACCGGGGTCGACCACCGCCAGCCAGCCGCCGGCACCGTACACGGGATGGGCGAACACGGTGTCGGCGGCGGCCGGATCGACCCCGGCCGGGGCGGCCCCGCGAGCCTCGTGCCCGGCGTGCCGCAGAAAATCGTCGCGTCCGACGGCGACGTTGAGCCGGAACACACC
Organism: Micromonospora sp. ABR4_055; assembly: GCF_056160425.1. NCBI lineage: Bacteria > Bacillati > Actinomycetota > Actinomycetes > Micromonosporales > Micromonosporaceae > Micromonospora > Micromonospora sp. ABR4_055. The sequence goes on along the minus strand of NZ_JBSWXD010000141.1, from coordinate 15,353 downwards.
CGGCCGGTCCAGGCGCGACGTCGCGTCGCCCGGGTAGTCCTTGGTGACGATCGTGGCGAACGGCTGCCGCCGGGTCGGGACCGTGCCGTCGGGCGAGACGTAGAAGAACGTGTCGCCCCAGCTGATCGGCGGTGTCCCGTCGCCGGACGCCGGTCTGAGGGTCAGTACGTCGCCGAGGCCGGCGACGAACGCGATGATCTCGTCCTGGGTCATACCTGAAGCGTTACATTGCAGTGCTTATGGAGACTTCACGATCCCGAGCACAGGTATCCGAAACGGAAGGTCTCCACTCGACTCGAATGCGCACCGTCGACGTCGCCCGGCGGGCCGGGTACGGCGTTCAGCAGATCCGAAACCTGGAACGCGACGGCATCCTGCCGCCGGCGGCCCGTACCGCCACCGGACACCGGGTCTTCGGGGAACTGCACCTGCAGTCGGCGCTGGCCTACCGGGCCCTGGCTGCGGCGACCGGACCGGCCGAGGCCCGCAGGATCGTCCAGGCCGCCCACCGCCGCCCGGCCGACGGGATGCTCGCCCTGCTCGACGCCGCCCACTCCCGGCTGCACACCGAACGCGCCGACCTGCGACAGGCCCAGCTGGCGGCCCGGGCCATCACCGCCGAACCCATCGACGACGTACGCGGCTGCGACGCGATGAGCATCTCCGAGCTGGCCACGGCGCTCGGCGTACGCCCGTCGACGCTGCGGCACTGGCACGCCGAAGGCCTCGTCGTGCCCGACCGCGACCGGGCGGGCGGACCCCGCCGGTACACTCCGGCCCAGGTCCGCGACGCCCGCGTCGCGCACCAGCTGCGTCAGGCCGGCTACCGGGTCGCGCCGCTACGGGCCCTGATGCCGCGACTGCGCTCCGCCGGGCGGTCGGCCGACATCACCGCCGCGTTGGCGGTCCGCGACGCCGACCTCACCGGCCGGTCCCGGGCCCTGCTCGACGCCGCCGCCGCACTGGCCACCGTGCTCGCGCTCACCGCCGCCCCGGACCACGCCCCGTCGGTCGACCGGTCGGGTCCGGCCGGCCGACTACCATCGGTGTCGCCGCGACATGCACGTTCCGGGAGCAGCCGATGACCGTCGACGCCACGCTCGCCCGCATCAACGACGGGGTGCAGCTGCACCACCAGCGCAGTCAACGGGACGCCGCCCGTGACCTGTTCGCGCGGATCTGGGACGAGATCGGCGGGCAGGACGGGGATCCGCTGCACGTCTGCGTCCTCGCCCACGCGATGGCCGACGTGCAGGACGACGTGCACCAGGAACTGCGCTGGGACCAGCGGGCCCTGGCTGCGGCCGACCTGCTCACCGACACCCGGGTGGCGCAGGCCGGGGTGGCCGGCCTGTACCCGTCGCTGCACCTCAACCTCGGCGAGTGTCACCGCAAGCTCGGTGACCTCGACCGGGCCCGGGAACACCTGCGGTACGCGCAGGCGGGCGTCGACGCCCTGGGTGACGACGAGTACGCCCGGCTGATCAGAGCCGGCCTGGACCAGCTGACGCAGCTGCTGGCGTCCGGGTAGGAGCACCAGCTTACGGACGCCATCGAAGAACGTGACCGGATTACCGTTGAAATCACTCCGCGCGCTGACCGATACGCAGGACACTCAGGTACCGGCGTGCCGCTCGGTCGCCCATGCGGCTACGGATGCGCTCGGCGATGGCGTCGAGCAGCGGCTCGCGGACGTCGTGGTCGAGCCTGCGGTACGGCGACTGCGAGCGCAGGAGGTCGGCGAACCCGTCGCCGTCGAACCACTGGACGGTGGGGTACCAGCGCACGATCGTGGGGCCGAACAGGCTGCCGGGATCGTCGACCAGTCCCCAGCCCTCGTCGGTGCTGCGCACGTCGCCCTCAATCGGCGGACGGCCCCAGTCGGGATTGCCGGGGGAGAACAGTTCGTGGAGATCGGCGGTCTCGGCGTACACCTCCGGCTCGCCGGGCCGGCGGATGACGACGTGGCCGAGCAGCGCCATCCAGCCCCCGGGGTGGAGCACCTCGCGTGCTCGCCGCCAACCGATCGCAGGATCGACCCAGTGCCACGCTGAAGCTGCCACGAGGAGGTCGAAGCGTCGACCGCGGTCGTCCCACTCCTCGAACGTCGACGACTCGACGGTGACGTTGCCGAAGGTAGCGAGCCGTCGGCGAGCAAGCGCGGCCATACCCGCGCCCGGCTCGATGGCGGTCACCGAACACCCGAGCGCCGCCAGCGAACGCGTCGCCTGACCGGTACCGCAGCCCACCTCAAGCACAGGCGACCTCTCACCTAGGCCGGTGATGGTGACGAGGTCGGCGAACAACGGGGCGGGGTACCCCGGCCGGACCCTGTCGTACAGCTCCGGCACCTCGTTGAACACTTGACCGAGGCCACGTCGATCCGCGCCTGCCACCGCACCACCCTCGCCGAGACCGTCGCCGACGTGCCGATTCTGACCGACGGGCGCCCGCCACACGAGCTGACGCCAGACCAGAAACGTCCGGGCACCACATAACTGTCATTATGGTGTAGTGCTTGTCGGCGCCCGAGGCTCCGCTTGGATTATTGGATAGCCGTTTCCGATAATCCGATAATCCGGCGACAGGGTGCGGAGCGGCGCGGGCGAGCGTGAACCGCCATACTGGTCCGCCATGGACCTGGACGACTACCAGCGCGGCGCCCTGCGCACCGCCACGCCACGCGACAAGAACAACGAACTGCTCCACCTGGTACTCGGACTCGTCGGCGAGTCCGGCGAAATCGCCGAGAAGTTCAAGAAATGGGTCCGAGACCACGACAGCGACGAGTCCAGACTCGACCGGGCCGACATCGCCAAGGAACTCGGCGACGTCCTGTGGTACGTGGCGACCCTCGCCGCCTACCTCGACCTGTCACTCAACGACATCGCGACCGGCAACCTGGCCAAGCTGGCCAGCCGCCAGAACCGTGGCGTACTCGGTGGCAGCGGCGACAACCGCTGACCCGGCCCGTCCACCGTCCGGGCCGTACGATCAACGCATGGTCACCCGGCTGGCATGGGTCTCCGCCCACGAGGCACGCGGACACGACGAGGACGAACCGCTGGCCCTGCCGGCGCTACGGCAGGCCGGCCTCGCCGTCGACGTGGTGGTGTGGAACGACCCTGCGGTGCGGTGGGCCGACTACGACCGGGCCGTCCTGCGCTCGACCTGGGACTACCCGCAACGGCTCGGACAGTTCCTCACCTGGCTGGAAACCGTCGAACAGGTGACGGATCTGCGTAATCCGCTACCGATGCTGCGGTGGAACCTGGACAAGCACTACCTCGCTGACCTCGACCGGGCCGGGGTACCCGTCACACCGACCACGTTCGTGGAGCCGGGGCACCGTCCACACTTCCCCGCCGGCGACTTCGTGGTGAAACCGGCCGTCGGCGCGGGAAGCCGGCACGTCGCCTCGTACCGGCCGGCACAGCACGACGAGGCGTACGCCCACGTCCGCAGACTGCACGCCGCCGGCACCAGCGTGCTGGTCCAGCCACGACTCACCTCGGTGGCCGACGACGGAGAATGGCCCCTCGTCTTCTTCACCGGCAGGTTCAGCCACGCCGCGAACAAACGGGTCCTGTTGCCCCACACCGACCCGATCGACGACCTGTTCGCGCCGGAAACCAGCACGCCACATGTCGCCGACCCGGAACTGATCGCCGTAGCGCGCAAAGCCGTCGACACCGTCACCGACTCGTTCGGCGTCCCGCTCTACGCCCGGGTCGACCTCGTCCGCGACGACCACGGCCAGCCGTGCGTGCTGGAACTGGAACTGGTGGAGCCCTCCCTGTTCCTGCCCCAGACCACACCGGCCGCGCTCGAGCGTCTCGTCGACGCCCTGCAGGCCGACTGACGCCCGCGTCACCCTCCGCCGGTCCGGTCGCCCGGCAGATCCCGCACCACCCGCGCCGGGTTGCCGACCGCGAGCACCCCGGCCGGCAGGCTCCGGGTCACCACCGACCCCGCACCGACCACCGTGTCCCTGCCGATCTCCACCCCGGGCAGCACGATCACCCCGCCGCCCAGCCACACGTTGTCGCCGATCCGGACCGGCTCCGCGGACTCCCACTTGTCCCGGCGTGCACCGGCCGCGAGCGGATGAGTCGGCGTCAACACCTGCACGTTGCAGCCGATCTGCACATCGTCACCGACGCTGATGGCCGCCGCATCCAACGCCACCAGCCCGAAGTTGACGAAGGTACGGGACCCGACGCTGATGTGAACGCCGTAGTCGACCCACAGCGGAGGCCGTACCTCGGTATCCTCCCCCACCTCGGCGAACAGTTCGACGAGCAGTGCCCGGCGCCGCTCACCGTCACGCGCCGACGTGCGGTTGTACTCCTCAGTCAGATCCATCGCCCGCAGCGACATCTCGACCAGCTCCGGATCGTCGGCACGGTACAGGTCACCAGCGACCATCCGTTCCCGCATCGACCGCCCAACACCGCCAGAACCCACCAGCCGACCGTACGCCGCACAGCCGGAACACACCCCGCGAAGCAGCCGAAGTCAGACCTGCGGCCACCACGACGGCGGTACGCGTCAGACCGGCAACTACACTTCGGCGGCGATGGACACCCCGCCGCCGGACACCGATACCGCAACCCGGCCCTGCGCACACTGCGGCGCACCCGTACCGCAACGGGCAGCCGCCGGCCGCCCCTTCCGGTACTGCCGCGACAACGACGGAGCCTGCCAACGCGCCTCCCGCGCCAACCGGATGCGCCGCCGCGACGCCCCTGGTCTCGCCGGCCAGATCGCCCGCAGCTGGGAACTCGTCGACCGCCTCGACCAGATGGTCGGCACCCTCACCGAGACACTGCACGCCGAACTCTCCCCAGCCGGCGTCGACCGTCGCGTCGCCGAAGTCCGGGCCGAAGCCGCCGCCACCCTCGCCGCCGCCCAGGCCGAACGCGACGACGCGCGGCAGCTCGCCGAAGCCGCCACGACAGCCGCCACCCAGGCACAACAGGCCGCCGCGCAGGCCGCCGCCCGCGCCGAAACCGCCGAGGCACGCGCCGGAACCGCGACCGTCGAAGCCGCGGCGGCCCGCCAGCAGGCCGCGCAGGCACGGACGGAACAGGCCGCCGCGCAGCAGCGGGCTGCTGCCGCCGCCGCACTGCTGCGGCAGGCCGAACACGACCGCGACACCGTCCGTGAACAACTGCAACAACTGACCCGGCAACACGACGACGACCGGCGCGTCATCGACGAACTCACCCGGGAGGCGGCAGCCGCCACCGCCGCAGCGGCCGACGCCAGCGAAGCCGCACGCACCGCCGACGACCACCGCCGGCAGGCCGACATCCGCGCCGACCGGGCGGGCGCGCAAGCCGAAGCCGCCCGGGCCGACGCCGCTCAGGCGCGCACAGAAGCCGCCGCCGCAGGTGAAGAGCTGCACCGGGCCCGCGCCGACATCGACCAGTGGCAGCGGCGCGCCGATGCGGCGCGACACCATGCCGACACCGCCCGCGTTGACGCCGACACCGCCCGGGCGGAGACCGCAGCCGCCGTCGCCCGCGCCGAACAGGCCCGACACACCGCGACGGAACTCGCCGCCACGCTCGACACCGCCCGGGCCGAACGTGACAACGCCCAGAACCGGGTCACGGAACTGTCCCGTCAGGTCAGCGACCTCGCCACGGCGCTGGCAGCGCTCAGCACCGCCCAGCGGCCGGTCGACAAGCCACCGGCGGCGCCGGCACAGTGACCTACATCGCATCAACATCGTCACCGATGTGCCAGACTTCGTTAACGCCGTGTTTCACCCCGGCGGCGACGGCGTCCGCGCACCAGTGACACGGCAGCAACGAGCATCGGCCGGATACGCTCGCACACGTCCGGGCGCGGGCCCTGCCGCTACCAGGCAGCGTCCGCTGACAGCGGGAATCGCCCGCCCCGGGCACATCGTTACACCTGAAGACCAGCACCACGACCGAGGGGATAGCCGATCATGGGCGAGCGCATGCTGCGCGGAAGCCGTCTGGGAGCAGTCAGCTACGAGTCCGACCGCAACACGGAACTCGCGCCGCGCCAGACCCGCGAGTACCTCTGCGCCAAAGGCCACCAGTTCGAGGTCCCGTTCGCCGTCGACGCGGAGGTGCCGGTGACCTGGGAATGCAAGTTCGACGGCAGCGTCGCCCGGCTGGTCGACGGCAGCGAACCGGAGCAGAAGAAGGCCAAGCCGCCACGCACCCACTGGGACATGCTCCTTGAACGGCGGTCGATCGCCGAACTGGAAGACATCCTGGCCGAACGTCTGCAGGAGGTCCGCAACCGGCGCGGCGGCGTCTGACCCACCCGCCCCCGCCGACCGGCGGGCAGACCAGACACCCGACGCCCCTGATGCCGTACGCCGGCGTCAGGGGCATCGTCACGCTCCCGCCCCGCGTTGCCCGCTCACCGCGGCGGGTCGACGATCTCCCCTTCGATCGTCGGACCACCCGCAGCGGTTTGCTGCGCGGAACCGTCCACAGACCCCGCCGGCGGCGAACCGGACGCCGACGGCGACGCCGGCGGCGGCGGATACACCCGCACCCGGCGCGGCCCGAACATCTCCCCCGCCGCCGCCGACGACATCCACCGCTCCGCAGCGACCTGAACCCGCCGCCGCACCACCCGCCGCACCTGCGGCACCGCCAACACACCACCGAACACGCCACTGACCAGCCCCGGCGACGCCAACAACACACCAGCGACCAACCCGAGCAGACCATCACTGACCTGCTCGCCGGGTGGGCGACCGGACTGCGCCGCCGCCCGGAAACTCCGCCAGGCGCGCGTCCCTTCCCGACGCAGCAGCGCCATACCTGCCAGGGAAGCGGCCAGCACCAACAGCAACGCCCACCCGTAGCCGATCTGATGGGCGATCAGCAGGAAAACGGCGACCTCCAGCACCAGACCGGCCGCCAACGCCAACGGGATCAACCGCACTCCCCGGCGCATGTCACCTCCTGCGAACGTGGCGTCACGTCACCTGTCCAGCATGGCACGCGCCGTCGTCACGGCCAGCGCGCCGACGCCGTGTCGCGACGCCGGCCGGTCAACCCGTCCCGGCGGGCCCGAACCCCCCAGACGGTCACCCGCCACAACGCCTCCCGCACGATCGACGCGCTCATCTTGCTCGCGCCCTGCTCCCGCTCCGCGAACGTGATCGGCACCTCGACGATGCGGAACCCCTCACGGTGCGCCCGCCAGGTCAACTCCACCTGGAACGAGTAGCCCTGCGACGACACACTCGCGTAGTCGATCTTGTCGAGCACCGCGATCCGGTACACCCGGTAACCACCGGTCGCGTCCCGCACCGGCATACCCAGCGCCAACCGCGTGTACAGGTTCGCCCCCTGCGACAGCACCCACCGGTGCCGCGGCCAGTTCACCACCTCACCGCCCGGCACCCACCGGGAACCGATCACCACGTCGGCGTCCCGCGCCGCGTCCAGCAGCTGCGGCAACTGCTCCGGAGCATGCGAACCGTCAGCGTCCATCTCGACCACCGCGTCGTAGCCACGCTCCCGCGCCCAGCCGAACCCGGCGACGTAGGCCGCGCCGAGACCCTGTTTCCCCGGCCGGTGCAGCACATGCACCTGGCCGTCGGCCGCAGCCAGCTCATCGGCGACCGCCCCGGTACCGTCCGGCGAGTTGTCGTCGGCGATCAGCACGTCGACCTGGGGCACAGCGTCGCGGATCCGGGCGGTGATCAGACGTACGTTCTCCGCCTCGTTGTAGGTGGGAACGACCACCAGCACCCGACCGACACCCGGGTAGCCCTCCGGGCCACCGCCCGCCGACACCGCCTCGCTCACCGTACCTCCGTATCCGAACTGACCACCCGCCGCCGCAGCCACACCGCGGCGACCAGCACCGCGCCGGCGAACACCACCAGCACCGCCTCGGGCCAGAAACCCATCCGAGTCGCAAGAGTACGCGTCGCCCCGAGCTCGAGCTCACTCACCACGGCGGCCGCCGTGTTGAACCGGGTCGGCTGCGACACCCGCCCATTCTGATCGACAAACGCTGATATGCCAACGGTCGACGCCATCAACCCGGCCCGACCATGCTCCACCGCCCGCAACCGCACCATCGCCAACTGCTGCGCCGCCTCGGCCTCATTGAACGTCGCGTTGTTCGTCTGCACCGCCAACACCTGTGCACCACCGGTCACCGTGTCACGGACCAACCCGTCGTAGGCCACCTCGAAACAGATAATGCCGCTGACCGCCACCGGACCCACCCGCAGCACACCCGGCTGCGAGCCGGCCACGAAATCCGCCCGGACCAGATCCACCTGATCGGTGACCATCCGCGCCAACCGCCGAAACGGCACATACTCAGCGAACGGCACCGGATGCCGCTTCACGTACACCTGCTCCACGTCGCCACCGGAACCCGGCTCCCACACCAGGCTCACGTTGCGCACCTCCCCGGCACCGGGCCCGTACGCCAACGCACCCACCAGGATCGGCACCCCGATAGCCGCCGCCGCCTCATCGATACTCGCCGCCGCCCGCGGGTCACGCGTCGGATCCACGTCGCTGGCGTTCTCCGGCCACACCACCAGATCCGGCGCCGGCACCTCACCGGCCGCCACCTGCCGCGCCAACCGGACCGTGCCCTGCACATGGTTGTCCAACACAGCCCGGCGCTGGGCGTTGAAATCCAACCCCATCCGCGGCACGTTGCCCTGCACGAGCGCTACCACCACCGAACCCGACGATCCGCCCCCCACCGGCACCAAGCCACCCACCAGCAGCACCAGCACCGCCGCACCGACACCCCCGGCCACCGGCGCCAAACCTCGCAACGAACGCCAGGAACGCCACACCCCCGCAGCCAACACCCCACCGGCCACCGCCACCACGAACGTCACCAACGGCGCCCCACCCACCGCCGCCCACGACAACACCGGCGAATCACCCTGACTGAACGCCAACCGCCCCCACGGGAACCCACCGAACGGCGTCCGACCCCGCAACGCCTCCTGCCCCACCCACAACAACCCGGTCACCACCGGCCACAGCACCACCCGGCGACGATCCACCACCGGCGACACGAACGCCGCCACCGCACCCAGCAACGCCAGGTAACCGGCCTGCAACCCCGACAGCAACACCCACGGCAAACTGCCCGTGTGCAGATTCGTCCAACTCAGCAACGGCGCGAAGAACACCACCCCGGCCACGAACCCCAGACCCGCACCCGCCCGCAACCGACGCCGATGCACCGCCACCGACAACACCGCCACCCCCACCGGGGCCGCCCACCACCAGCCGTACGGCGGAAAAGCCACCAGCAGCGCCGCGCCCGACAACACCGCCAGACCGATCGCCCACGGCAACCCCAACGGGCCACCCGCCGCCGCGACCGCCGCCGGCCCCGACCGCACCGGCGTCACCGCCGCATCCACCATCGCCACGTCGAGCCCCACCCGCCAGGCCACCACCCGCGGCAGCCACCGATCCATCCGACGAAGGCTACCGGCAAGCCCGCCCGACCGACGACGACAGCCACAGCCGGCGACGCACCGCCCACCGAACGAGAAATCGGGGCGCGGCCGATCCGGCCGCGCCCCGCGCTCCCAGGCCCCTCCCCCGCCGATGCGGCAGGACGACCGTACGGCGACCTTCGGACCGGCCAACCGGGAACTGGCTGCCCCCGACGGACCGTTGTCTACTGGCCCCGCACGACCACCTGCCCGTACACCGGAAAGTCGCGGCCGGTTCGCGCCGCCTCGCCGACCCTCGCCCACTGGACCTGGCCGATGCGGACACCACCCGTGGCAATCCACGAGCGGCACAACCACACTGCGACAACAGTCGCTCGGCCAGCGGACGAAGAAACGAAGCGAACAACAGCCGCTTCCCGTGGTAGGACTCAAAGACGGTACGCGGGCCACCCCCGGTGCTGTCAACCCGGCCCAGGAACATCGACCACCGCCACCGGCGTGTCATCACCGGCGTGTCACCGGCCGCCCCCGCTCACCCCACACCGGCCGCCGCCCGATCCGCCGCCACGAAGATCTCCCGCCCCCGCAGCACCGTCCGCAGACACCGCGGCAACGGCGTCGGATCCGCCGGCCCGCGCAGCGCAGGATCCTCCGCCACCAGGACCGGCAGGCCGTCCGCCGACACACCCGCCGGCGTCTCCCACACCGCGAACGTCGCCGCCGCCCCCAGCGCCAACGCCCCCTCCTGCGCGGTCTGCACCACACCCGGCGGCAACGCTCGCCAACCGCCCCTGGTGTGCGCGGCGAACGCCGACCGAACCGCCAACCGTGACGCCGGATTGAAGTGCGAAACCGCAGCCCGCACCCCACCCCACGGATCCAGCGGCGTCACCGGCGAGTCCGAACCGAATGCCAACGTGACACCCACCCCGTGCAACGCCCCGAACGGATTCGACGCCAACGCCCGGTCCACGCCCAGCCGCGCCGCGTACATCTGACCCTCACCACCCCACAACCGGTCGAACGCCGGCTGCACGCTGGCCACCACCCCGAACTCGACGAACGCCCCGATCACCCGCTTGTCGACCAACTCGACGTGCTCCACCCGGTGCCGGCCGGCCCGCAGCCGCTCCATCCCGACCTCGCCGGCCGCCACCGCGAAACCGTCCACGACCGCCGCCACCGCCGCGTCACCGATCGCGTGGAACCCGCCCTGCACCCCCGACCGGACACAATCCACCAGATGCGCCGCGACCTGATCGGCGTCCAGGAAACAACTGCCACAGCCGCCGCCGTCGACGTACGGCTGCGACAGGTACGCCGTCCGCGACCCCAACGCGCCGTCGGCGTACAGGTCACCACCGGCGGCCACCGCACCCAACTCCCGGGCCCGGGCCGCGCCCAGAAACTCCCCCCAGTACCCGTACACCTCCGGCAGGCCGTCGCCCGACATCGCCAGCACGGAGACGAAGTCGGACTCCGACGACGTCTGCGGACCGCCGCACTCGTGCACCGCCGCGATACCCGCGCCGGCCGCCGCAGCCAACGCGGCCCGCTGCGCCGCCGCACGCTGCGCCGGTGTCAACGACCCGAACGCCACCGTCCGCACCGCGTGATGGTCGTCCTCCCGCACCCACCCCGGCGGATCGGAGCGTTCCGCCAGACCCGGCACCGCCGCCAGCATCTCCGACGACACCAGCGCCGAATGGATCGACGCCTGAGACAGGTACACCCGCCGACCGCCCGACGCCGCCGACAACTGCCGCGCGTCCGGCGGCACCGGCCGCTGCCACGTCGACTCGTCCCACCCGTGCCCCAGCACCACCGCGTCAGCCGGCAGCCCCGCCGCGAAGCCGGCCACCCGGTCGACCAGCTCGGCCGGGGAACGCACCGACGACAGATCCAGGCCGGACAGCACCAGGCCGGTGTCGGTCGCGTGCACATGCGCGTCGACGAAGGCCGGAGTCACCAGCGCGCCGGCCAGGTCGACCACGACGTCCGCCGTGGGCGCGTCCGCGTCCGCGCCCAACCAGCCGATCCGGCCGTCGCGCACCAGCAACGCCGTCGCTCCCGGCACCGCCGGGCAGTACAACCTGCCGCCCCGGTACAGGACCACGGGCAGACCGGCCTCCGAACTCACCGTACGAGTCGTCATCTGCTCAGTCTGCTCCCCACCTGCGCGGGAGACGACAGCTGCCCACCGGAGCCACCGATCGACAACCGAATCACCACCTAGCACCTAGCAGGACCGGAAGACTTACGGCAGACTAGTCAACACACAGGAAATTATCCAGGAGTGCGGTACGCCCCACCGGACGCACCGAGCCAGGAGGACCGATGCCGCAACCCACCTCGGCGAACAGCCCCGGAACCACCCCGACGCTGCCCCAGCCGTACGAATACCAGCGCCGCGAACTCGTCGAACCCGACTGGACCCGACTACCCGGCTGGCGCGAGGTCACCCCCGAACAGTGGCAGTCCGCCCAGTGGCAACGGGCCCACTGCGTCAAGACCGTCGCCCAACTGCACGCCGTCCTCGGCGACCTCGTCGACGACGACTTCTACGCCGAACTCGGCGCCGATCAGAGCCGTCACGCCACCATGTCCATGCTGGTCACCCCGCAAATGATCAACACGATGGTGCCGGGCGGCGCACCCGACGGCGACTCCCTGCGGGCCGACCCCATCCGGCGCTACATGCTCCCGCTGGCCAGCGACCGCCGGACCGACTGGCCGTCCCACCCGTACGCCAGCCGCGACTCCCTGCACGAACACGACATGTGGGTGGCGGAAGGACTGACCCACCGCTACCCGACCAAGGTCCTCGCCGAACTCCTCGCCACCTGCCCGCAGTACTGCGGCCACTGCACCCGGATGGACCTGGTCGGCAACTCCACCCCGACCATCGACAAACTCCGCCTGACCCTCAAGCCCACCAACCGCTACCAGGCGCACCTCGACTACCTGTGCGGGCACCCCGGAGTTCGCGACGTCGTCGTCTCCGGCGGCGACGTGGCGAACCTCCCCTGGCGGCACCTCGAAAGCTACCTGCAGAGCCTGCTGGAGATAGACAGCATCCGGGACATCCGGCTGGCCACCAAGGCACTCATGGGCCTACCCCAGCACTGGCTGCAGCCCGATGTCGTGGCCGGCCTGGAACGCGTTGCCCGCACTGCCGCCAGCCGCGGCGTCAACCTCGCCATCCACACCCACGTCAACCACGTGCAGTCACTCACCCCGCTGGTCGCCCGGGCCGCCCAGACCGCGCTCGACGTTGGCATCCGCGACGTCCGCAACCAGGGGGTGCTGATGCGCGGCGTCAACGCCGACCTGCACAGCCTGCTCGATCTGTGCTTCGCGCTCCAGGGCGAAGCCGGCATCCTGCCGTACTACTTCTACCTCTGCGACATGATCCCCAACGCCGAGCACTGGCGGGTCCCGGTCTGGACCGCGCAACAGTTGCAGCACGACCTGATGGGCTACCTGCCCGGCTACGCCACCCCACGGATCGTGTGCGATGTGCCGCTGGTCGGCAAGCGCTGGGTGCACATGCTGACCGAGTACGACCGGGAGCACGGCATCTCGTACTGGACCAAGAACTACCGCACCTCGCTCGACGGCACCGACGACGACCTGGGGCGGCGGTACCCGTACTACGACCCCATCGACACGCTGCCGGAGTCCGGACAGCGGTGGTGGTCCCGGCAACGGACGACCACCACCGGCTGATCCGGCCCGCTGCTCGTCAGCCGCCGAACGCGTCCCGTACGTCGCGGCCGGCGTCCTTCGCATGCTCCCCCGCGTCCTTGGTCCGGGCCTTGCTCGCCTCGGCGGCGCCCTCGGCCCGCATCTGCTCGTTGTCGGTCGCCGCGCCGTAGCGCTCCTTCGCCTGGCCCTTGAGCTCCTCGGCCTTGTTGCGTGCCTTGTCGGTCATGCCCATGGTCGATCACTCCTATCGCGGTACTGACCGGACGGTTTCCGTCCGTGCTTCCTGCATGCCCGGCGTGGTGGGCTTCAAACGGTACGGGGGTTGGTGCGTGCCTGCGGCTGTGTAGGAGGATGCTGGGCACAGCGTCTAGCGCGTCCTAGGATGATAGGAAAGGGCTGGGTCTCGCAGTCCTGGCAGGGGACAAGCGGCAGCAGAGTCAGGACCCGTTCAGACTCAGACCAACTTTGGTGGACGCGACTCGTACGGGGTGGACAGCACCACCGTCGTCCGGGTGGTGACGTTCGCGGCCGTACGGATCTCCTGCAGCAGCCGTTCCAGGTCCGCCGGACTCCCCACCCGGACCAGCAGCAGGTAGAAGTCCTCCCCCGCCACCGAGTAGCAGGAGTCGATCTCCGCCAGATGCGACAGCCGTTCCGGGGCGTCGTCCGGCTGGGAAGGGTCGAACGGCCGGATCGCGACGAACGCGCTCAACGGCAGCCCCACCGCCTCGTACGACACCCGGGCGGTGTAGCCGTTGACCACCCCGCGCTGCTCCAGCCTGCGCACCCGCTGATGAACCGCCGACACCGACAGGCCCACCCGCTCGGCCAGCTCGGTGTACGACACCCGGCCGTCGGTGGTCAGCGCGGCGACGATAGCCCGATCAGTCTCTTCCACGGCGAGAAACCTACCGTCACCGGGCCAGTGCCCGGGAGATCACCACCCGCTGGATCTGGTTCGTCCCCTCCACGATCTGCAGCACCTTCGCCTCGCGCAGGTACCGCTCCACCGGATGGTCAGCCACGTAACCGTACCCACCGAGCACCTGGACCGCGTCGACGGTGACCTTCATCGCGACATCGGTGGCGAACAGTTTCGCCTTGGCCGCCTCGACGGCGTACGCCCGACCGGCGTCGCGTAACCGGGCCGCGGCCAGGGTCACCGCCCGGGCTGCCGCCACCTGGGTGGCCATGTCCGCCAGCAGGAACCCCAGGCCCTGCAGGTCGATGATCGGCCGGCCGAACTGCTCCCGCTGCCGGGCGTAGCCGACCGCGTGGTCGAGCGCGGCCTGGGCCAGCCCGACCGCGCAGGCGGCGATCCCCAGCCGGCCGGCGGCCAGTGCGGACATCGCCACACCGAAGCCGGTACCCGCGGCACCGACCAGGTGGTCCGCCGGCACCCGGGCCTGGTCGAACACCAGCTGGGCGACCGGGGAGGAACGCAGACCCATGGTCCGCTCCGCCGGCTGCGCCAGCACGCCGGCAGTGCCGGCCGGGACGAACAGACACGAGATGCCCCGCGTGCCCGGTCCGCCGGTGCGGCAGAAGACGTTGTAGAAGTCGGCCACCGCGGCATGGGTGATCCACGCCTTCGTCCCCGTCACCACGTAGTCGTCGCCGTCGCGAACCGCCCGGGTGGTCAGCGCCGCCGCGTCCGACCCGCCCTGCGGCTCGCTGAGGCAGTACGCACCCAGCAGCTCACCGCCGAGCATCTCCGGCAACAGCTTCCGTTGCTGGTCGGTGCCGTACTCGGCCACCGGATAACACGACAACGTGTGCACGCTGACCGCCTCGGCGACCGCCAACCAACGGCTGGCCAGCACCTCCAGCACCTGCAGATACACCTCGTAGGGCTGGCCCGCGCCGCCGTCGGACTCCGCGAACGGCAGGCCGAGCAGGCCGGCCCGGCCGAGAGTGCGGACCACCTCCCGGGGGAACTCGGCCCGTGCCTCGAAGTCGGCGGCCCGGCCGGCCAACTCCCGGTCGGCGAGCTCGGTGGCCAACTCGATCAGGTCGTACGCCTCGGGCGTGGGCAGGACTCGTTCGACGGTCATGGTGGGTGCGCTCCAGGATGGTGAGCGGGCCGGCGGAAGACCACAAGGGTGGGGAGGGGGGGGCAACTGGGACCCCAAACAGCTAACAGTCGGTTTGGCGTAGCCCCCTATTGGTCAAGGCACAAAAAAAAATACCA